>NZ_JBEPBM010000011.1:0-238508 GCF_040299205.1 Streptomyces sp. NPDC000983
GGGCCCTGGCCGCCGCCCGGGGGTTCCTTGCACCGCGCGGGGGGGGGGGGGGGGGGGGTGCCGGGGGGGGGGCGCGCCGAGGGGTTGTCGCCCCCGCCGCCCCTTCCCGTCCCGACCCCGGGGGCTGCGCCCCCGGACCCCCGCTTCGGCCCTTGAGGGGCCTTGTCCTCAAGCGCCGGACGGGCTGGAGGGGCGGGCTGCGCGAGCAAGGTGCGGGCTTTGTCCTCAAACGCCGGACGGGCTGGAGGGGTGGGCTGCGTTCGCAAGGTGTGGGTGGGGGAGGGTGCGGGCTTTGTTCTCAAGCGCCGGACGGGCTGGAGGGGGTGGGGCTCGTCATTGGAGGCCAGGAAGGTGTCACTGGGACATGTGGTGGTCTGCGTCTTTTCTGGCCAGGCTTCTTGCTCTTCTGGCGGGGCCTCGCCAGCCGCAGGTGCAGTGGGCTGTGCAGAAGGGGCCCTGTTCGACGGTGGCGGTGCGGTGGGGGCCGGAGGGCGCGGGCGCGGGGTCTTCTTGTGCCACGGGTCCAACCGTACCGGGGGCCGGCAAGGGGGCGTTACGGGGGAACGCAGCCGTCGTTAAGGGGAACGAACGGGGGGCCCGTGACGGACGTACCGGCTGGGGGGTAGGCAGGCGATGGCGGATCGGCAGTACAGGCGGCAAGGGGCGGTCGTCGCGGCCGGGGTCGTGGTGTGCGTGGGGGTCGGCGGATGCGGGAGCGGCGGGGCCGTGCTCGACGACGGGCCGGGCGGTGAGCGGGAGCGGGTCGAGGTGGTGCGCGGGGCCGCCGCCGAACTCGTCGAGGCCCGCAGCGCCAAGGCCCGTACGTCCATGGAGATGGCCAGCGGCGGGACCCGGGTCACCATCCGCGGCGAGGGCGTCTACGACTTCCGCAGGCAGGTCGGCAGACTGAAGGTGCTGCTGCCCCAGGACCCCGCGGGAGCCACCGCGCACCGGCCCATCACCGAACTGCTCTCCCCGGGCGCGCTGTTCATGAAGAACCGTGGTGCCGGAGTCCCCGCGGACAAATGGGTGCGGGTCGAGACCGCGTCCATGCCGGACGGGAACCTCGTCACCGGCGGCGCCACCGACCCCTACGCCGCCGCCGAGGTGCTGCTCGGCGCGCGGTCCGTCAGCTATGCGGGGGAGGAGGAGGTCGGCGGCGCCGAGGTGACGCACTATCGCGGTACCGCCGATCTGCGCCTGGCCGCCGAGCACGCCTCCGAGGGGTCCCGGGAGGCGCTCGCCGCGGCGGCGAAAGGGTTCGCCACCGCCAAGGTGCCCTTCGACGTGTACCTCGACGACGAGGGGCGCATCCGTAAGATCCGGCACCGGTTCAGCTTCGTCAACGGACAGCGGGAGGGCGCCGTGGCGGTCGCCTCCACCATCCTGCTCCTCGACTTCGGGGTCGCCGTCGACGTACGGCTTCCGGAGCGTGACGACATCTACGCGGGGCGTATCGCCGAGGAGTGAGCGTCCTCGACGGCCGTCATGGACTAGCCCGTCCGTGCCATGCGCGGTGTGTAGGCCGCTCCCTACTCTAGGAAGTCGGTACCGGCAGAGAAGAGGTGACGCACATGGCTCCGGTCGGCGGTACGGCGGTTCAGGACCACGTGGCCCTCGCCGAGATCGAGCTGTGCGGTGAGCTGATCATCGCGGCCTCCGCCGCCGAGGACCGGCTGAGCCTGGAGAGCATCGACCAGGTGCTGCGGGTCGCGGAGGAACGCGACGGCTCCTCCGCCCGATGAGGTCCGGTCTCAGGTGCGCAGCAGCCGGCCGATCGCCTTCGTCGCCTCTTCCACCTTCGCGTCGATCTCGTCACCGCCCTTGAGGGCCGCGTCGGCGACGCAGTGCCGCAGGTGCTCCTCCAGGAGCTGGAGCGCGAAGGACTGCAGGGCCTTCGTCGACGCCGAGACCTGCGTGAGTATGTCGATGCAGTAGACGTCCTCGTCGACCATGCGCTGCAGGCCCCGGATCTGGCCCTCGATCCGGCGCAGCCGCTTGAGGTGCTCGTCCTTCTGCTTGTGGTAGCCGTGCGTGGCGTGCTCGCCGTGCTCCTGGTGTGCGGGCTGCTCGGAGGGCGCCGTGGCGCCGGCCTCGGTCGTCGTCATCGCGTCCTCCAGACGTATACCCCTACTGGGTATATCGTACCGAACTTTGCTGGGTATAGGGCCCTTGGTACGCCCCCGTGCTGATCACTGTGCCCGATGGGCGACACTGGGGGACGGCCCATTAGCCGTGGCCGGATGATGCGCCTAGCATCAGCCTGACCGAAACCGAAGCACCCCGAGGACCCCACGTGCGCTTTCGTCTGACCCCCAGGGAGACGAGCTTCTACGACATGTTCGCCGCGTCCGCGGACAACATCGTCACGGGCTCGAAACTCCTGATGGAACTGCTCGGGGCGGACTCCTCCGCCCGGGCCGAGATCGCAGAGCGTATGCGGGCCGCTGAACACGCCGGTGACGACGCCACGCACGCGATCTTCCACCAGTTGAACTCCTCGTTCATCACGCCCTTCGACCGCGAGGACATCTACAACCTCGCGTCGTCCCTCGACGACATCATGGACTTCATGGAGGAGGCCGTCGACCTCGTCGTCCTCTACAACGTCGAGGAACTGCCCAAGGGCGTCGAGCAGCAGATCGAGGTGCTCGCCCGGGCGGCCGAACTGACCGCCGAGGCGATGCCCAACCTGCGGACCATGGCCAACCTCACCGAGTACTGGATCGAGGTCAACCGGCTGGAGAACCAGGCGGACCAGATCCACCGCAAGCTGCTCGCGCACCTCTTCAACGGCAAGTACGACGCCATCGAGGTCCTCAAGCTCAAGCAGATCGTGGACGTCCTGGAAGAGGCGGCCGACGCGTTCGAGCACGTGGCGAACACGGTGGAGACGATCGCCGTGAAGGAGTCCTGAGCGCGTCCATGGAAACCTTCGCGCTGGTCGTGACCATCCTGGTCGCGCTCTTCTTCACGTACACCAACGGCTTCCACGACTCGGCGAACGCCATCGCCACCTCCGTCTCCACCCGGGCGCTCACCCCGCGGGCCGCGCTCCTCATGGCCGCGGTGATGAACCTCGGCGGCGCCTTCCTGGGGTCGGGCGTCGCCAAGACCGTCAGTGAGGGCCTGATCGAGACGCCCGAGGGCTCGACGGGGATGGGGATCCTGTTCGCCGCGCTCGTGGGTGCCATCACCTGGAACCTGATCACCTGGTACTTCGGGCTGCCCTCGTCGTCCTCGCACGCCCTGTTCGGCGGCATGGTGGGCGCGGCCCTGGCGGGCGGGACGACCGTCTACTGGGACGGGGTGATGACGAAGGTGGTCATCCCCATGTTCATCTCGCCGGTCGTGGGGCTCATCGCCGGTTATCTCGTCATGACCGCGATCATGTGGATGTTCCGGCGGTCCAATCCGCACAAGGCCAAGCGGGGCTTCCGGATCGCGCAGACCGTCTCCGCGGCCGGCATGGCTCTCGGTCACGGTCTTCAGGACGCCCAGAAGACCATGGGCATCGTGGTGATGGCCCTGGTCATCGCCGACGTCGAGGAGTACGGCGACCCGATCCCGGTGTGGGTGAAGATCGCCTGCGCCGTGATGCTGTCGCTCGGCACGTACGCCGGCGGCTGGCGGATCATGCGGACGCTGGGGCGGAAGATCATCGAGCTGGACCCGCCGCAGGGGTTCGCGGCGGAGACCACCGGCGCCTCGATCATGTTCACCACGGCGTTCCTCTTCAAGGCGCCGATCTCCACGACCCATGTCATCACCTCCGCGATCATGGGCGTCGGTGCCACCAAGCGCGTGAACGCGGTGCGGTGGGGCGTGGCCAAGAACATCGTGCTCGGCTGGTTCATCACCATGCCGGCCGCCGCACTGGTGGCCGCCGCGGCCTTCGGCGTCGTGAACCTCGCCTTCCTGTAGGGAGGCGTACGGCGCTGGCCGGGCGCTCTGCAGAAACGACACTGCGCCGGTCGCACCGGAACGACGAAACGGGCCCGCCCCCTGGTCTGACCAGGGGGCGGGCCCTTTATCGGCCTCGCGGTGGCACCGCCATGCAGCACCGCGAGGGGTCTGTCAGCCGAAGCGGCCGGAGATGTAGTCCTCGGTGGCCTGGACCGACGGGTTGGAGAAGATGCGCTCCGTGTCGTCGATCTCGATCAGCTTGCCGGGCTGGCCGACGGCCGCCAGGTTGAAGAACGCCGTGCGGTCCGAGACCCGGGCCGCCTGCTGCATGTTGTGGGTCACGATGACGATCGTGAACCGCTCCTTCAGCTCGCCGATCAGGTCCTCGATCGCCAGCGTGGAGATCGGGTCCAGGGCCGAGCAGGGCTCGTCCATCAGCAGGACCTTCGGCTCCACCGCGATGGCACGGGCGATGCACAGACGCTGCTGCTGACCGCCGGACAGGCCCGAGCCGGGCTTGTTCAGCCGGTCCTTGACCTCGTTCCACAGGTTGGCGCCCTTGAGGGACTTCTCCACCACGTCGTCGAGCTGGGACTTCTTGTACGAGCCGTTCAGCCTCAGGCCGGCCGCCACGTTGTCGTACACCGACATCGTCGGGAACGGGTTCGGGCGCTGGAAGACCATGCCGACCTCGCGGCGCACGCTCACCGGGTCGACGCCGACGCCGTACAGGTTCTCGTCGTCCAGCATGACCTTGCCCTCGACCCGGCCGCCCGAGGTGACCTCGTGCATCCGGTTCAGGGTGCGCAGGAAGGTGGACTTGCCGCAGCCGGAGGGTCCGATGAAGGCCGTCACCGAGCGGGGCTCGACGGTCATGGAGATGTCGTCGATGGCGCGGAAGTTGCCGTAGTAGGCGCTCAGGCCGCTTACGTCGATTCGCTTGGCCATGGGTATCACTGCTTCTTTCGGAAAAGTCTCGGAGATCGGTCGCTGTGTGGCCGCGCGTCAGCGACCGGTCTTCGGGGCCTTCCAGCGGGCGATGCCGCGGGCCGCGAGGTTCAGGATCATCACGAAGGCGATCAGGGTGAGGGCCGCCGCCCAGGCGCGGTCGTACGCCGCCTCGGAGCCCGCGCTATTCGCGTACTGCTGGTAGATGTACAGCGGCAGCGACGCCTGCGCCCCCTCGAAGGGGTTGTTGTTGATGAACGGGTTGCCGAACACCAGCAGCAGGACGGGCGCGGTCTCACCGGCGATACGGGCGACCGCCAGCATCACACCGGTGGTGATACCGCCGATCGCGGTCGGCAGCACCACCTTGAGGATGGTGCGCCACTTGGGCACGCCCAGGGCCAGGGAGGCCTCGCGCAGCTCGTTCGGGACGAGCTTGAGCATCTCCTCCGTGGAGCGGACGACGACCGGCATCATCAGGATCGCCAGCGCCAGGGCGCCCGCGAAGCCGGAGAAGCTCATGTCGAAGATCAGCAGAAGGCTGAGGATGAACAGACCGGCGACGATCGACGGGATGCCGGTCATCACGTCGACGAAGAAGGTGACCGCGCGGGCCAGCGCGCCCCGCCCGTACTCCACCAGGTAGATCGCGGTGAGCACGCCGACCGGCGCCGCGATCAGGGTGGCGATGCCGACCTGCTCCAGGGTGCCGATGATGGCGTGGTAGATGCCGCCGCCGGGCTCGCTGTCGGCGACGACGCCCATGGAGTGGGTCAGGAAGTAGACGTCGAGGACCTTGATGCCGCGCGCGACGGTCGTCCACACCAGGGAGACCAGCGGGATCACGGCCAGCAGGAAGGCGACCCAGACCAGGGAGGTCGCGATGCGGTCCTTGGCCTGGCGGCGGCCCTCGACCCGGGCGGCGATGCCGTAGGTGCCGAGGACGAAGAGCAGGGCGGCGATCAGGGCCCACTGGACACGGCTCTCGATGCCGGTGGCCAGGCTGACGCCGATGGACACGGCGAGCGAGCCGGCCGCGATGGCCCACGGGGACCACTTGGGGAGCCGGGCGCCCTGGAGCGAGTTCGGGTGCTGGACTGCGGTGCTCATGCGTTGGCCCCCGAGTACTCCTTGCGGCGGGCGATGATCATCCGGGCCGCGCCGTTGACCAGCAGGGTGATGACGAACAGGACGAGACCGGAGGCGATCAGCGCGTCCCGGCCGAACTCGTTCGCCTCACCGAACTTGCTGGCGATGTTCTGGGCGAAGGTGCCGCCGCCCGGGTTGAGCAGGCTGGCGTGGATCAGGAAGTCCGGGGAGAGCACGGTGGCGACGGCCATCGTCTCGCCGAGCGCGCGGCCGAGGCCGAGCATCGAGGCGGAGATCACGCCGGAGCGGCCGAAGGGGATCACCGCCATGCGGATGACCTCCCAGCGCGTGGCGCCGAGGGCCAGCGCGGCCTCCTCGTGCATCTGCGGGACCTGGCGGAAGACCTCGCGGCTCACGTTGGTGATGATCGGCAGGATCATGATCGCGAGCAGGATGCCGACCGTGAGCATCGACCGGGCCGGACCGCCCTCCCAGTCGAAGAGCCCGGTCCAGCCGAAGTAGTCGTTCAGCCAGCCGAACAGGCCGTCCATGTGCGGGACGAGGATCAGGGCGCCCCAGAGGCCGTACACGATGGACGGCACCGCGGCGAGCAGGTCGATCACGTAGGCGATCGGGCCGCTCAGCCTGCGCGGGGCGTAGTGGGTGAGGAACAGGGCGATGGCGACGGCCACCGGGACCGCGATGACCATGGCGATGATCGAGGAGATGATCGTGCCGTAGGCCAGGACCGCGATGCCGAAGACCGGCTCGGTGCCGCTGGTGTTCCACTCGAACGTCGTGAGGAAGTTGCCCTCGTCCTCGCTGATGGCGACGGTGGCCCGCCAGGTGAGGAAGACCGCGATCGCGGCCATGATCACCAGCAGGAAGATGCCGGAGCCACGGGCGAGCCCGGAGAAGATCCGGTCGCCGGGACGGGTGGTGGTGCCGCCCTTGCGCCGGTGCGCGGCGGCGGAAGTCTGGGGTGGCGGTGCTTGCGTGTTCTTGGTGGTTATGTCCATCGGGTTCTCCGGTCTGCGGCGCCCTCCTGCGGGAGGGCTCCTGGCGGCGGTGCACCGGACGGTGCGGCCCGGTCCCGCTGGGGGGCCGGGCCGCACACTCGGGTCAGCTCAGGCCGTCGATGGTCGAGCGGACCTTGGTGATGATGTCCTCGGGCATCGGGGCGTAGCCGTTCTCGGCGAGGATGGACTGGCCGTCCTCACTGGCGATGTAGGTGAGGAAGGACTTCACGGAGGGCAGCGTCTCCGCCTTGTTGCCCGTGTCGCAGACGATCTCGTACGTCACCAGGGTGACCGGGTAGGCGCCGTCGGCCTTGGTGGCGTAGTTGAGCTCCAGGGCCAGGTCCTTGCCGGTGCCGACGACCTTGGCGTCCGCGATGGCGGCGGTGGCACCCTCGACGGAGGCCTTGACCGGCTCGGCGGCACCCGTGTCGATGGCGACGATCGAGGACTCCTCGGCGTAGGAGAGCTCCATGTAGCTGATCGCGCCGGCGGTCTGCTTGACCTGCTGGGCGACACCGGAGGAGCCGGACGCGGACTGGCCGCCGGGGGCGGTCCAGGCCTTGCCGCCCTCGTACTTCCAGTTGTCCGGGGTGGTGGCGATCAGGTACTTGGTGAAGTTGTCCGTGGTGCCGGACTCGTCCGAGCGGTGGAACGCCTGGATCTTGAGGTCGGGCAGCTTGGCGTCGGGGTTCAGCTTCTGGATCGCCTCGTCGTTCCAGTTCTTGATCTTGTCGCTGAAGATCTTCGCCAGGGTCGGCGCGTCCAGGACGAGGTTGTCGACGCCCTCGACGTTGTAGGCGAGCGCGATCGGGCCGCCGACCATCGGCAGGTCGATGCCCTGGCCGCCCTCGCAGACCTCCTTGGAGGCCGTGATCTCCTCGGGCTTCAGCGCCGAGTCGGAACCGGCGAAGGCCACGGTGCCCTGCGTGAACGCGGTGACACCGGCGCCGGAGCCGCCGCCCTTGTAGTTGATCTGGACACCCGAGCAGGCGGCGGTGAACTGCTTCACCCACGCGTCGATCGCGTTCTTCTGCGCGGAGGAGCCGTCGGCGAGCAGCTGGCCCTTGGCGTCGTCACACTTGATGTTGCCGGCCGCGGCGCTGGTGCTGGCGTCGCCGCTGCCGGTGTTGCCCGTGTCGTCGGAGCCGCACGCCGTGAGGGCCAGGGCGCCGGAGACGGCGAGAGCACCGAGAGCGAGGGCCCGCCGGTTCATGCGCTGAAGCTTCACTTGAGGGAGTTCCTTCCAGGAGCCGCCGTCCTGAATCCGGCGGCGTGCGAGGTCTGTGCGGTGTGGCCGCCCCGTCGAGCTGCGTGCCGCACCGCGTAAGGCCGAAATTAGGCAGAACAGGTGAAGGCGCCGATTGTCGTAAATGAACGGGGGGTGAACCCCTGGGGACGGTGCGGTTAGGTCACGGAAGGCTTACGCTCAGGACACGGACCGGTGGCGGTCTCCGTTTCCGGCTGGTCACTCTACGCAGCCGGTGGTCTTCGTCCCCGCCGGTGAACCGTGACGGGTCCCGCGGGGCCCACGATCGGCGGGTATGACCAACTCCTCCAGCAGACTCCGGTCGCGGTGCTGCGTCAACCTGCGGCCGGCCGCCTCGGGGCGCAGCCACACGATCCGGTCGACCTCGGTGTTCGGGGTGAAGGTGCCGGGGCCGGCCTCGGCGGCCCAGTAGCGGACCTGTTTGGGGCGGGCGCCGACCATGTAGTGCACGCTCGACAGCTCCGGTCCGGGCGTGGCGTCGTAGCCGGTCTCCTCCGCGACCTCGCGCAGGGCGGCGGTGAGGGGGGCCTCGCCGCGCTTCAGCTTTCCCTTGGGGTGCGACCAGTCGTCGTACTTCGGCCTGTGGACCAGGCACACCTCCAGGGCGCCGTCGACCGGGGAGTGCCGCCACAGCACGCAGCCGGCCGCCTGGACGGTGGAGTCGTTCTGTGATGTCACCGCTGCGTCGGCCTCCTCGGTGGATGTCGTCAGGGAGTGCTGACCCTCTGCTTCGGGCCGGACTGCCAGCACTGCTGGAAGGCGAAGCGGGACGCCTCGACCTCGTGGCGCTGGTCGGCGTGGAGGACCCCGAGGGCGTAGGCCGTGGCGGGGGCGATCCGGGGGGTGCGGGCGGCGGCGGCCGCGGCCGCGGCGGCCTCGGAGGCGTCGCGGTGGCGGTCCAGGCACTGGCCGGCGGTGAGCAGCCGGACGTCCGTGGGCGCGTCCTCGCCGAGGAGGGTCTCGCGGGCGTAGCGGTGCAGCCGCAGCAGGAGGCGGACCTGGTGCCAGGGGGCGTCCTGGGGGTGCGGGGCCGGGTCCGGGGAGAGGCCGTGCACGAGGGCCTCGGCGTTGTAGGGGTGGCCCGCGGTGACCAGGGGCAGGGCGCCGACCGCGTCGGCCAGGCGGTCCGCGGCGGCGGCGGCGAGCGGCCGCAGATCGGCCTCGGGGGCGGACGGGGCCAGCGGCACCTCGCTGGCCAGTACGGCGATGTGGTCGGCGACCGCGTGGAAGCGGGAGGAGCCCAGCGCCTGGAGGGCGGTGCTGTGGGCCCGCGTGCGGGCGAGGGTGAGCTGCCGGTCCAGCAGGGCGCCCGCCTTCGCCGCGCCCACCGTGAGGTTGCCGCGCTCGGTCAGCGGCTGGAGGTGGGGGCCGGCGGCGCCTTTGGCCGGGGCGGTTCCCGGGGAGCGCGGTTCCGGGGTCGCCGCCCCGGTGCTCACCGGCCCGCCCGCCTGGGCGGGAAACACCGGCGTGCCCGACAGCCGGTGCAGGGCGAGCAGCAGGCGGTCCAGCCGGGCCGCGCAGGCGTGCTCCAGGGCGAGCGTGCCCGACAGCCAGGCCAGCTCCGGGCGGATCCGTTCGGACCAGTCGGCGTCCAGGAGCGGGCGGAAGGTGTGCAGGCTGCCGCTGATGCGGCGGGCCGAGCGGCGCAGGGCGCGCGCCGCGTCGACCGACTCCTCCGAACCGTTCTCCCCGGCCCGTGACCGCACCCTGGAGGCGGAGCCGCCCTCGGCGCCGCCGGTCTCCCGGTGCAGCCGCAGGGCGCGCAGGAACTCCATCGCCTGGGTGCGCAGGTAGCTCTCCAGAGCCTTCCCGGTCACCGGCACCGCCGTGGGGTTCGTCGGGTCAAGGTGTTGCTGTGCCACGCCGGCGCCTCCGGGCGTCTATGAGCATCTCCTGGACGTTCCGCAGGGGCTGGCCTTCGGCGTCGGTCGCGTGCCGGGTCCATTCGCCGTCCGGGCCGAGGTGCCAGGAGGCCGTGGTGTCGGACATGCCGGTCTCCAGCAACCGGATGAGGGCCGCCCGGTGGGCCGGGTCGGTGACCCTGACCAGTGCCTCGATGCGGCGGTCGAGGTTGCGGTGCATCATGTCGGCGCTGCCGAACCACACCTCGGGTTCGCCGCCGTTGCCGAAGGCGAAGACCCGGGAGTGCTCCAGGAAGCGGCCGAGGACGGAGCGGACCCGGACGTTCTCCGACAGGCCCGCCACGCCCGGGCGCACGGCGCAGATGCCGCGCACCCACACGTCGACCGGCACGCCCGCCTGGGACGCGCGGTACAGGGCGTCGATGATGGCCTCGTCGACCATCGAGTTGACCTTGATGCGGACGAACGCGGGACGGCCCGCACGGTGGTGCTGGACCTCCTTGTTGATCCGCGAGATCAGGCCGTCGCGCAGGGACTTGGGCGCGACGAGGAGCCGGCGGTAGGTCTCGCGGCGCGAGTAGCCCGACAGCCGGTTGAACAGGTCCGACAGGTCCGCGCCGACCTGCGGGTCCGCGGTGAGCAGCCCGAGGTCCTCGTAGAGCCGGGCCGTCTTCGGGTGGTAGTTGCCGGTGCCGACGTGGCTGTAGCGGCGGAGGGTGTCGCCCTCCTGACGGACCACCAGGGAGAGCTTGCAGTGGGTCTTCAGGCCGACGAGGCCGTAGACCACGTGGCAGCCCGCCTCCTCCAGGCGCTTGGCCCACTTGATGTTGGCGTGCTCGTCGAAGCGGGCCTTGATCTCGACCAGGACAAGCACCTGCTTGCCGGCCTCGGCCGCGTCGATGAGCGCGTTGACTATGGGGGAGTCGCCCGAGGTCCGGTACAGGGTCTGCTTGATGGCGAGGACGTCGGGGTCCTCGGCGGCCTGCTCCAGGAACGCCTGCACGGAGGTGGAGAAGGAGTCGTAGGGGTGGTGCAGCAGCACGTCCCGGCCGCGCAGCGCGGCGAAGATGTCGGGCGCGGACGCGGACTCGACCTCGGCGAGGTCGCGGTGGGTGCCGGCGACGAACTTCGGGTACTTCAGCTCGGGGTGGTCCAGGGAGGCGACCCGGAACAGGCCGGTGAGGTCCAGCGGGCCCGGCAGCGGGTACACCTCCGCCTCGCTGATCTTCAGTTCGCGCACCAGCAGGTCCAGGACCTCGCGGTCGATGGACTCCTCCACCTCCAGGCGCACCGGCGGCCCGAAGCGGCGCCGCATGAGCTCCTTCTCCAGGGCCTGGAGGAGGTTCTCCGCGTCGTCCTCCTCGACCTCCAGGTCCTCGTTGCGGGTGATGCGGAAGGCGTGGTGCTCCAGCACCTCCATGCCCGGGAACAGCTCTTCGAGGTGGGCGGCGATGACGTCCTCGATGGGCACGTACCGGCCGGGCGAGCTCTCCAGGAAGCGGGACAGCAGCGGCGGGACCTTCACCCGGGCGAAGTGGCGGTGCCCGCTGACCGGGTTGCGCACCACGACGGCCAGGTTCAGCGACAGGCCGGAGATGTAGGGGAAGGGGTGCGCCGGGTCGACGGCGAGGGGGGTCAGCACGGGGAAGATCTGGTGCCGGAAGAGGGTGAACAGGCGGGCCTGCTCCTTCTCCGTCAGCTCGCTCCAGCGGACCAGGTGGATGCCCTCCTCCGCGAGCGCGGGGGCGACGTCCTCGTGGAAGCAGGCGGCGTGCCGGGCCATCAGCTCGCGGGAGCGGGCCCAGATCATCTCCAGCACCTGGCCGGGCTGGAGCCCGGAGGCGGACCGGGTGGCGACGCCGGTGGCGATACGGCGCTTGAGACCGGCCACCCGGACCATGAAGAACTCGTCCAGGTTGCTGGCGAAGATCGCGAGGAAGTTGGCCCGCTCCAGCAGGGGGGTGGACGGGTCCTCGGCGAGTTCGAGCACCCGTTCGTTGAACGCCAGCCAGCTGCGCTCCCGGTCGAGGAAGCGGCCCTGGGGCAGGGGGGCGCCCTCGCCCTGCGACTCCTCGTACGCGTCGAGGTCGGCGTCGATGTCGGGTTCCAGGTCGGAGTGCGACCCGGCCACGGTGCGCGAGCGGTGAGCTGCGATGGAACCCACGGAGGGCTGCGCGTGCTGGACCTGTGCCTGGGCGTTCTGCTGACTCATGGACCCATTCTTCCGCGTCCCGAGCGATACGGGCGCGTCGGAGGACGCCGGCGGGAGGGTGGCGGCGAGGTGTCGCACGTTTTCGTTCCCCGCGGTTGCCTCGGGGGGCGGCGACGGCTCTGGCGCGGCGGGCTTCATTCGCCGAGCGTCGCAAGCCCGTCTGAACCAGTGGTTACGGCGACATGGCGTGTGGGTACGCGAGCGGCGGCCCCGGGGCGTCCGGATACCGCCGCCGTACGTCCTTCCCCCCGTAGGAAGGACGTACGGCGGCGGTGGCTCAGGCGGTGCGGCGGCGCAGGAGCAGGAAGGTTCCGGCGACGGCGGCGGCCGTGAGGGCGAGGAGGATGCCGCTCTCGACGTACTGGATCGGCCAGAAGTGGGACCGCGGGTGCAGTGTCACGAGGGTTTCGTCGGAGGAGACCTGGAGGGCCGAACGGGGTACTTCCCACCCGGCCGTGTCCCGGGTGACCGTGGGCCACAGGTGTGGGCGGTACCGCTCCAGCAGCTCGCGCAGGAGCAGGGTCGCGGCCAGTGCCGTGCCGGCGGCGGGCAGCGCCCGCCCGAGGACCGTGCCCGCGAGGGCGCCCAGGGCGAGGCCGGTCAGGGCGTGGGCGACGGCCGTGGGGCCGGTGGCGATGAACACCTCGGGGTGGTACCAGTCCCCGACCAGGTTCGGGTTGTCCTTTCCGCGTGCCCACACCCCGAGCAGCACCAGGGCGGTCGTGCCGGTGGTGAGCAGTGCGGCCGGCAGGGCGAGTTTTGCGGTGAGCCAGCGGGTCGGGGCCACCGACTGGGTCCAGGCCAGGTGGGCGGTGCCGTGCTCCAGTTCGCGGCCGGTGAGTGCGGCGGCCGCCCAGGCGGCCACCGGGAGGATCAGCCAGGCCAGGCAGGCGGTGACGAGGGCGATGCCGGTCGCGTAGGTCTGGTCGGCGGTGATCGCCTCTACCGAGGCGCAGGACGGGAGGCCGTCGGTGGGTGGGGTGGCGCAGGCGCTGTTGCCCCGCTCGGCCTCGGCGGCGAGGGCGGCCAGCCGGAACAGGAGGGACGTGCCGCCGAGGAGGGCTACGGCCCAGACGACGAGCGCGGTGCGGTGTACGTCCAGGACGACCCGGACCGGCCCCCGGACCCGGGGGACGCGGTGGCCGGCCGGGGTGGCGGTGGTGAGGGCGGTCGTCATCGGGGGGCTCCCGTGGGGTGCGTGAGCGGGCGGGGGCGGGTGTGTGGGGGTGCCGGGGGCTTCTGCTGGGCGCGGGTGGGTGGGGGTTGGGCGCGCAGTTCCCCGCGCCCCTGGGGCGGCTTCGCCGCCTTCGTCCCTGCGGCCTGGTCCCTTGATGTCAGCTGCGGGTGGGTGGGGGTTGGGCGCGCAGTTCCCCGCGCCCCTTGCCGGCTGCGCCGGCCCCCGTGCCCACCTGGTCATGCCGGGGGGCCCGTGCGGTGGCGGAGCAGGACGAAGGCGGCGGTGACGGCGAGGGCCGCGAGGGCCAGGGCGATGCCGGCCTCCACCAGGTGCAGGGGCCAGAAGTGCGAGGCCGGATGGTGGTCGGCGTAGAAGCCGGTGATGTCGCGGGCGGTGAGGCAGCCGGGCTCGCCCGCGCAGTCGGGGATCGGGACCCGGGCGCCGGTGGAGGTGACGGCGCCGCCCTCGACGATCATGCCCACCGTCTCGGGGTAGTCGTCCGCGGCGAACGCGGTCTCGGTCGGCCACAGCCGGGGCCGCCAGGCGCCGAGCCTGTTGATGACCGCCAGTGCGGCGAGGGCGCCCACGGCCAGGGCGGGCAGGGCCCGCCGCAGTACCAGTCCGGCCAGGGCGCCCAGGGCGAGGCCGAGCAGGGCGTGGGCGGTGGCGGTGGTGCCGTTGGCGACGAAGACGGTGTCGTCGTGCCAGACGCGGTAACCCCAGTTCCGGTAGAGGTCTTCGCCCTCGGTCCAGGCCAGCCGGTGCAGCAGGGTCAGGGTGAGGGTGCCTGCGGCGAGCAGCGCGGCCGGTACGGCGAGCTTGGCGGCGAGCCAGCGCGCCGGGGAGACGGACTGGGCCCAGGCCAGCTGGGCGGTGCCGTGCTCCAGCTCGCGGCCGATGAGCGCGGCGCCCGCCCAGGCGGCCACCAGCAGCGGCAGGGCCGCGAGCAGCGCCCCGCTGACGCCGATGGCGTAGTCGTACCGGTCGAAGGCGGGTCCCCCCATGTCGCAGCCCAGGTTGGGCCGCCCGGAGCCGCAGCCTGACTCCACGTACTCGGTCCGGGCCGCGTCGTGGCCCGGTCCGTACGCCCACAGCAGGGCGCCCGCGAACACGGCCACCAGGGCGGACCAGAACAGCAGGGCCGTGCGGTGCACCCGCAGCGTCAGCCAGACCAGCCCGTGCGGGCCGCGGAGGCGCGCGGGCGCGGGGGTGGCCCGTACGGAGACGGCGGTCATACGGCCGCCTCCCTGGGGTCGCCGAGGGTCAGGGCCGGGGCGTCGGGGGCGCGCAGATGGGCGAGGACCAGCTCCTCCAGGGTCGGCTCGGCGCGCTGCCAGTCGCCGCCGACGGGGCCCTCGGGCCGGATCAGCGCGGTGAGCTGACGGCCCGTGGTGCGGGCCTCGACGACGGTGTGCGGGGCGAGGCCGTCCCCGGCGCGCCCGGTGACCAGGGTGTGCGCGGCGAGCAGGTCCTCCAGGGGCCCGGCGAGCCGGACCCGGCCCGCGCCGAGCAGCAGGAGGTGGTCGCAGGAGCCCTCCAGCTCCGCCACGACATGCGAGGACATGACAACCGTGGTGCCGTGTTCGGCCGCGTCCGCCATGAGCGTGCCGGTGAGCTGGTGCCGGGCGAGCGGGTCGAGGTCGGCCATCGGCTCGTCCAGGAGCAGCAGTTCGGGGCGCTTGCCGAGGGCCAGGGCGAGGGCGACCCGGGTGCGCTGGCCGCCGGAGAGGGTCCGGATCCTGGCGCCGGGGTCCAGTTCGCCCTCGGCGACGACGCGTTCGGCGACGGCGGAGTCCCAGCGCCGGGGGTTGAGTTCGCGGCCCAGACGCAGGGTGGCGGCGACGGTGAGGTGCGGGTACAGCGGCTTGTCCTGGGCGACGTAGGCGAGGCGTTCGCGGGCCTTTGCGGGGGTCGTGCCGAGTACCGAGACGCTGCCCTCGGTGGGCCTGAGCAGACCGGCGGCCAGGGCGAGCAGGGTCGACTTGCCGGCGCCGTTCGGCCCGACGACCGCGCAGATCCGCCCCGCCGGGACGGCGAACTCGCAGCCGTCCAGCGCTGGTTTGCGGCGCCGCCCGAATCTCTTGCCGAGCCCGGCCGCCCCGATGGCGGTGTCGTTCATGCCTCGTCCCCCTTGAAGTGCTCGTCCAGTACGGCCGTGAAGAGCGCCGCGACGTCGTCGTGCTCCAGCCCCGCGGCGCGCGCCCGCGCCGCCCAGTCGGCGAGTTCCGCGCGCAGCGGGGAGTCGGCGGGCGCGGCGCCCAGCGACTTGCGCACGAAGGTGCCGAGCCCCCGGCGGGCCTCGACCAGTCCCTCGCGCTCCAGCTCGCGGTAGGCCTTCAGCACGGTGTTCGGATTGATGGCCGTCGCCTCCACGACCTCGCGCGCGGTGGGCAGCTTGTCGCCCGGTGCCAGCAGGCCCAGGCGCAGGGCCTGTTTGGTCTGCTGGACGATCTGCAGGTAGGTGGCGACGCCGCTGCGGCGGTCGATGCGGTACTCGACCACTCCGTTCCACCACCCTTTCACTAATTGAGTAGTGAAAGGGTGGTGGAAGTGGAGTCCGAAAGTCAAGACGTGATTGCGTGAACCGGTCCGCGGGGCTCGTCCGATGAGGTGACGTGAGCGAAACGAGAAGCGACGGAGATCTGCTGCGCGCTGTCGCCGCGGACGGGGACCGGCGCGCCTTCGAGGAGCTGTACCGGCGGTTCGCCCCCTGGCTGACCGCCCGGCTGCGCAGCCGCTGCGCCGACCCCGGGATCGTCGACGACGTCGTACAGGAGACGTTCCTCGCGGTGTGGCGGGGGACCGCCCGCTACCGGCAGGACGGGGACGTCGCCGGATGGCTGTGGCGGATCGGGTCACGGCGCCTGGTCGACGTGCTGCGCGGCGACGGGGCGCGGGGCCGGCTGCGGCAGGCCCTGGCCCGGCTCAGGCACCGGGAGGAGGTGTCCGCCGAGGACCGCGTGCTCGCGGGGGTGGAGCACGGGGACCTCGCGGGCGCCCTGGTCCGGCTCTCACCGGAACTCCGGGCGGTCCTCCAGGCCACGGTCGTCGACGGGCTGACCACCCGGGAGGCGGCCGTGGTGCTGGGGATACCGCCGGGGACCGTCAAGACGCGGGCGATGCGGGCCCGCAAGCAACTGCGGGAGGCGCTGGCATGACCTGGCACGTATCCGAAGAGGACCTGCGGGCCTACGCGCGCGCCGAACTGGCAGCCCCCCTGCTCTGGTCCGCCGACACCCACCTGGCCGCCTGCGCACGGTGCCGGGCGGTCCTCGCCGAGGTGAGCGAACCCCTCGACGCCGCCTGGGCGCGCCTCGACGCCGAACTCGACGCGCCCCGGCCGGGACTCTTCGAGGCGCTGCTGCTGCGGCTCGGCGTCGCCGACCACACCGCGCGGCTGCTCGCCGCGACCCCCGTGCTGCGCCGCTCCTGGCTGGCCTCGGTGGTGCTGCTGCTCATGACGACGCTGGGCGTGGTGTACACCGCCGACTCGCCGACCCTGTTCCTCGCGCTGGCACCGCTGCTCCCCCTCGCCGGGGTCGCGCTGTCCTACGGGCCCGCGCTGGACCCGACGTACGAGATGGCCGTCGTCTCCCCGGTGCACGGGTTCCGGCTGCTGATGATCCGTACCGTCGCCGTGCTCACCACCGCGCTCGGACTCAACGGCCTGGCCACCCTCGCCCTGCCCGACTACGGCCTGCGCGCCCTCGCCTGGCTGCTGCCCGCGCTCGCCCTGACCGCCACCGGGCTCGCGCTCACCCCGCGGTTCGGGCCGGTCCTCGCGCCGGCCCTGGTCGGCGGCGGCTGGGCGGCGCTGATCGCCGTCGCGGACGCCGTCGCCGACGGCGGGCCGCTCGCCCCGTTCACCGCGGCCGGACAGGGCGCCGCCGCCGCGGTCACCGCCCTCGCGGCCGGCCTGCTCTACCTCGCCCGTGACCGATTCGACGTCTTCCACAGGAGCGCCGTATGACCTCCACCGTCTCCGCCTCCGGGCTCAGCCTCCACTACGGCTCCACCCGCGCCCTCGACGAGGTGTCGCTGCGGCTGACCCCGGGCGTGACCGGGCTCCTCGGGCCCAACGGCGCCGGCAAGACCACCCTGCTGCGGGTCCTGGCCACCGCCCTGAACGCCCAGCGCGGCACCTTCACCGTGCTCGGGCACGACCCCGGCTCGGCGCGCGGCCGGCAGGAGGTGCGGCGCCGGCTCGGCTACCTCCCGCAGACCCCCGGCTTCCACCCCGACTTCACCGCCTTCGAGTTCGTCGACTACGTGGCGATCCTCAAGGAGATCGACAACCGCGCCGCCCGCCACCGCGAGGTGCGCCGGGTCCTGGACGAGGTCGACCTAGGCGACGTCCGCGGCAAGCGCATCAAGAAGCTCTCCGGCGGCATGCGGCAGCGGGTCGCGCTCGCCGCCGCCCTCGTCGGCGACCCCGGCTTCGTGGTCCTCGACGAACCCACCGTCGGCCTCGACCCCGAACAGCGCATGCGGTTCCGCGAGCTGATCGCCCGGGCCGGCGAGGGCCGGACCGTGCTGCTCTCCACCCACCAGACCGAGGACGTGGCCATGCTCTGCCACCGCGTCCTGGTCATGGCCGGCGGCCGCATCCACTTCGACGGCACCCCCGCCGAACTCACCGCCCAGGCCGCCGGCCGGGTGTGGAGCAGCACCGAACGCGCCCCGCACGCCAAGGCGGGCTGGCGCACCGGCGCCGGCACCTTCCGCAACGTGGGGGATCCGCCGCCCGGCGCCGACCTCCTCGAACCCACCCTGGAGGACGGCTATCTGCTCACCCTCGACGCCCAGGGCCTGGCGGTGACGGCATGACCACGCTCGTCGAACGCACCCCCCTCGCCCTGCGCACCGGCCCCCGCGAGACCTGGGCCGCCGTGTTCGCGCTCGCCCGCTTCGAGGGGCGCCGCCTGCTGCTGTCGCCCCCGGTCCTGGTCGCCTTCGCGCTCTACCTCGCCTGGATCGTCTACCACACCCACGACTCCTACGACGGCTTCCCCGCACTCCAGGACGTCGACCGCGACACCCAGAGCATGCCCCTGCTGGTCGGCCTGGCCGTCCTGCTCAGCGTCAACCTGGCGGTACTGCGCTCCCGGCGCCGGGACACCGAACGCCACTTCGCGGTCCTGGTCGTCACGCCCTGGCGCCGGACCCTCGCCCACCTGCTCTCCCTGCTGCCCGTGGTGCTGCTCACCGCGGCGGGCGTCGCCCTGCAGTTCGGCTGGGAGGCCCTCAAGCCGGGCGCCGTCGGACACGGTTCGCCGGGCGAACTCCTCGTCGGACCGCTCACCGTGCTGCTCCTCGGGGCGCTCGGAGTGCTGCTGGCCCGGGTGCTGAAGTCGCCCTTCACCGGCCCGCTGCTCGTCGTCTTCCTGCTCTTCTTCCTCGTGCTCGGGGTCAGCCCCGGCGGCGAGGACGGCGGCACGCGCTGGCTGACCCCGGTGGTCGGCGACAGCAGCCCCGACACCCTCCCCTCCGACCTGCTGGGCCGCCCCGCCGCCTGGCACGCGGTGTACCTGCTCGGCCTCGGCCTCGCCATCGGCGTTGTTGCCCTGCTGGCCGGCGGCGGCCGCCGGGTCCGCACCCTGTACGCCGTCCTCGGCGCGACGGTGGCCCTGACCCTGGTCGGCGCGGTCGCCCAGGCCGGCGGCGAACCCGCCTCCCTGACGGCAGCCCGGGAGCGGGCCACGCTCGACCCGGAGCTCAAGTGCGTACGGCACTCGGGTTCCACGTACTGCGCCCACCCGGAGTGGGAGCCCCGGACCGGCACCTGGGCGGAGGTCGTCGACGAGGTGCGGAACCTGGCCGGCGGCACCGCCCACGAGCAGCCGCTCCTCGTCCGTCAGCGCGTCGAGGCCCGCTACGGCCCCGACGCCGACGGCGCCCTCGAAGCCTCCGGCACCGAGTACGAGGTCACCGTCGGCACCCGGTGGGGCGGTGCGCGCGTCCCCGAGTTCTCCTCGGCGGTGGCCGCGGTGCTGGTCACCGGGACGGAACGGGCGGCCGGTGAGCTGTGCGACGGGCGCATGGTCACCGTCATGTGGCTCTCCCTGGGCTGGCAGGACCGGCCGGTGGACCAACTGCGCCTGGTCCGCCTCGACGACAGCGACACCGGCTCCGCCGTCGTGCTCTCCCCGACGTCCGGGATGTCCATGTCGGCCGGCCAGACCGACGTCGTACGGGAACTGCTCGGCCGCCCGAAGGCCGAGGTGACCGCCCTGGTGAAGAAGAACTGGACCGAGCTGACGACGCCCGGCCTGACCACCGCGCGGGCGGCCGAGCTGCTCGGCGTGAGGGGCGTCACCGAGAAGGACGGGTGCGAGGAGTGAGGGAGCTGCTCGTCCCGGTCTGCCGCACCCTGCCCTGGCGGGCGCTCGGCGCCGGTGCCGCCGTGGGACTGCTGTTCGCCGGGACGGCACGGATGTTCCCCGAGGGCTTCAACCCCTGGCTCGCGCTCAACACGCTGCGCGCCTCGGCGCTCTGCTTCGCCGTCGGCCTGGCCTTCGTCCTGGACGATCCGGCCCGTCACACCACGGCGACGGTCCCGACTCCGCGGCCACTGCGGCAGGCGCTGTGCCTGGTGCCGGTCCTCCCGCTCGCCGCGCTGTGGTGGACGGCGGCGGTCCTGCTGATCCCCGCCGACCTGCGGCCCCCGCTGGGGGCCACCACCCTGGAGGCCGGCACCGCCTGCGCGCTGGCCCTGGCCGGTGCGGCGACGGCGATCCGCCGCAGAGAGGACCCGGAACCCGGGGTGGCAGTCGGCGCGGCCCTCCTCATCACGGGGGTCCTGGCCGCGCTGCTCCTGCCGGAGCGGTGGGCGCTGTTCGTGGCGGCCGACGACCCGAACTGGCCCGATGCGCACGGACGCTGGGCGGTGCTTCTCGCGGCGGCGCTCGCCGCCTGGCTCCTCTGCTCCCGAGAGCCCCCGGCCCACCGTCCCACCGGCCCGGCCCGGCCCCGGCCCCGCTAGCCGACCACCCGCGCGGTTCCCCGCGCCCCTGGGGGGCTGCCGTTTCGGCTGCGGGTCGGATGGGGCCTGATCGCGCAGTTCCCCGCGCCCCTGGGGCCCGCCCGTTCACTTCAGCCGCGGCATCGGTGGTGGCCGCTTGCGCAGTTCCCCGCGCCCCTGGGGGGTCTGCTGGTTCATTTCGGCTGCGGGTCGGGTGGTGGCCGCTCGCGCAGTTCCTCGCGCCCCTGGGGGGCTTGCCGGTTCACTTCGGGTGCGGCATTGGTGGTGGCTGGTCGCGCGGTTCCTCGCGCCCCCGGGGGGTGTGGGCCCGTTCGTTCGGTTGGGCTGTCGGGGAAGCGGTCCGGCAGTGCCGTCAGGGGCGCGGGGAACTGCGCGACCAGCCCCCACCGGCGGTCAGCCGGAGCCGATGGGGCCCGGCGCACGCGAGGCGCAGGCCACGGGGCAATCAACCCCCGGCCCCCTCCCACCCAGGGGCGCGGGGAACTGCGCGACGAACCCCCACCGGCGGGCAGCCGGAGCCGATGGGGCCCGGCGTTCGCGGCGCGGGTCAGGCCAACCTCCCCAGGGGCGCGGGGAACTGCGCGACGGACCCCCACCGGCGGTCAGCCGGAGCCGAGCCGGCAGGTGCCCAGGGGCGCGGGGAACTGCGCGGAAACCCCCACCGGGCCCGCGCCCGACAGGCACCGCGAACCGCAGAGCACTACGTCTCGGTCCGGTACATCAGATCCGTCTCGTACGTGACGAACCCCATCCGCTCGTACACCGACACCGCAGCCTTGTTGTCCGCGTCGACATACAACATCGCCGTCCCCACCCCCCGCCCCGCCAGATACCGCAACCCGACGGACGTGAGCGCCTTCCCCAGCCCCCCACCCTGCGCCCCCGGCCGCACCCCGAGGACGTACACCTCACCGAGCCCCTCCTCCGCATGGACCTTCGTCCAGTGGAACCCGATCAGCTCCCCCGCCCGCTCGGCGAGAAAGAACCCCTCCGGATCGAACCAGGGTTCGGCCATACGGTCGTCAAGATCCCGCTGCCCGAGAGACCCCTGCTCCGGATGGTGCGCGAACGCGGCCGCGTTCACCGCAAGCCAGCCCGAGTCATCCCGCCCGGGAACGAAGGAACGTACCGTCACATCCCCGGGAAGCCCCGGCTCGGGAAGATCAAGCCCAGCCAACGGCCGCCGCATCTGCCGCAGTTCACGGAAGAGCGTCAGCCCCAGCACCTGCGCCAGATGCCGAGCCGCCGCATGCCCCCCGTGCGCCCACACCCGCAGCCGCTTCCCGCTCGCGGCGAGCAGCGCGGACCCCAGCGCCCGCCCGTGCCCGTGCCCCCGGTGCGCCGGGTGGACGACGAGTTCGGCGGCCGGCGCCTCCACCGGATCGGTGTCCTCCAACTGGGCGTAGCCGACGAGTTCACCGCCCACCGTGAGCAGCAGATGGGAGACCCCCTCCCGGTCACCGCCGCGCAGCTGGAGCCGCCCCTGCTCGGACACCGCCTGCTGGCCGTCGGCCCGCGCGGCCTCGGCGAGCAGTGCGAGCACGGCCTCGGTCTGTTCGGGAGCAAGAGCGGAATAGGTCTCGATGGCCCGGGCCCCGCCGGGGCCCGCCGTGTCGTGGCTGGTCATGAATACGAGGGTAAGCCGAGGTCACGGAAGAGCAGCGGCAAAAGGGAAACCAGGATGTAACCCGGAACCTCCTTCCGCGCTACGCGCGTTGACTCTAGGCTGCGGCCCGGGCATCACTGCCCTGTCATGTCTTCTTCTCCGCTCCATACGACTCACAGGGGGGCGTATGCCAGCCATCTCCCAGCGGCCGCAGCCCGGCCGCAGACGCCGTACGTATCTGATCCTCACCGCCGCGGCGGGCCTCGCCACCGCCGGTGCGCTGGCCGCCGCGCTGCCGGCGACGGCGTCCTCCGACGCGGGCGACCGCAAGGGCGGCGGCCACTCGTACAGCCGCTACCAGGACGTCCAGCTGCTGTCCTTCAACGACCTGCACGGCAACCTGGAGCCGCCGTCCGGTTCCTCCGGCCGGGTCACCCACCTGAACGAGGACGGCACCACCCGCACCATCGACGCGGGCGGTGTCGAGTACCTCGCCACCCACCTGCGCCAGGCCCGCGAGGGCAACAAGTACTCCGTCACCGCGGCCGGCGGCGACATGGTCGGCGCCTCCCCGCTGATCTCGGGACTCTTCCACGACGAGCCCACCATCGAGGCGCTGAACAAGCTCGAACTGGACGTCACCAGCGTCGGCAACCACGAGTTCGACGAGGGCTCGAAGGAACTGAAGCGCCTTCAGTACGGCGGCTGCCACCAGACGGACGGCTGCTACGTCGAGGGCGAGGAGTTCGAGGGCGCCGACTTCCCCTACCTCGCGGCGAACGTGCTGAACGAGAAGTCCGGCAAGCCGATCCTCAAGCCGTACTGGGTGTGGAAGAAGAAGGACGTCAAGATCGGCTTCATCGGGGTCACCCTGGAAGACACCCCGGGCATCGTCTCCGCGGAGGGCGTCAAGGGCCTGAAGTTCAAGGACGAGGTCGAGACGATCAACAAGTACGCCAAGGAGCTCCAGCGCCAGGGCGTGAAGTCGATCGTCGCGCTGATCCACGAGGGCGGCGCTCCGGCCTCGACGGCGTACAACTACGACTGTGACTCCCCGGGCGCCGGCGACGGCATCTCCGGGCCGATCGTCGACATCGCCAAGAACGTCACCCCGCAGGTCGACGCGCTGGTCACCGGCCACACGCACGCGGCCTACGCCTGCACGATCAACGACCCGTCGGGCAAGCCGCGCACGGTCACCTCGGCCGCGTCCTTCGGCCGCCTCTACACGGACACCACGCTGACGTACGACCGCTGGACGGGTGACATCTCCCGTACGGCCGTGAAGTCGGCGAACCACGTGGTCACCCGGGACGTCCCCAAGGCGACCGACATGACCGAGCTGATCACCAAGTGGAACACCCTCGCGGCGCCCATCGGCAACCGCGCGATCGGCTGGATCTCCGGCGACATCCCGAACACCGGCACCGAGTCCCCCATGGGTGACCTGATCGCCGACGCGCAGCTCGCCCACGGCAAGCAGCTCGACCCCGAGACCGACCTGGCGCTGATGAACCCGGGCGGCGTCCGGGCCGGACTGACCTACGCGGCCAAGGCGAGCGAGGGCGACGGCGTGGTGACCTACGCCGAGGGCTTCACGGTCCAGCCGTTCTCCAACACGGTCAACCTCCAGGACCTCACCGGCGCCCAGCTGATCACGGTCCTCCAGGAGCAGGTCAGCGGCGCCAACCTGGCCTCCCCGAAGATCCTCCAGCCGTCCTCGGGCCTGACGTACACCCTGGACCTGACGAAGACCGGCGCCGACCGTGTGGTGACGGACTCGATCAGGCTCAACGGTGCGGCGATCGACCCGACGGCCACCTACCGCGTCGCGTCGAACAGCTTCCTCGCGGGCGGCGGCGACGGCTTCACCACGCTGGGCCAGGGCACGAACGACCTGGTCGGCGCGGACGACCTCACGGCCCTGGAGCAGTACCTGACGGCCAACTCCTCCTCCACGAACCCGATCGCGCCCCCGGCCGCGAACCGAATCACGATCATCCGCTGAACCCCGCCCCGATCCCCATGAGGGGCTGACGGGCGAACACGCGGCTCAACCGCACAAGAACGAAACGAAGGCGGTGACCGGCCCAAAGGCCGTCACCGCCTTCGCCGTTCCTCCGCCCTCGATCCGAGCGGCCTCCCTTCATTCACCGCCCCCGGTGATACGTCCGCCCCGACTGACCGCGACCCGAAGGGCGTCACCGAGGGACTCCACGGCCCTGCTGAGAGCGAACCGCACGGCCCGTTCA
This sequence comes from Streptomyces sp. NPDC000983, assembly GCF_040299205.1. NCBI lineage: Bacteria > Bacillati > Actinomycetota > Actinomycetes > Kitasatosporales > Streptomycetaceae > Streptomyces > Streptomyces sp. NPDC000983. The sequence continues at coordinate 24,321 of NZ_JBEPBM010000011.1, forward strand.
CCGGCGGCGGAGTCGGCGAGCACGGCTGCGGCCCCTGCGAGTACCTGCTCCCCGGAGGCGAGCAGGGCCTCCTCCAACTCGTCGGCACGCCGGGAGAGCGGGCCGGGCTCCGCCTCGTCGGTGCTGAGGTAGCAGGGCTTGCCCTCGGGGGTGGTCCAGGGCAGCAGTCGCAGCCGGCGGCCGTACGGAGCGGCACTCATGTGGAGACCTCCACTCCGTGGATGTGGCGTGGGCCGACGTCGATGCCGTGGGTGGCGAGCCAGAGGGCGCGACGGCGTTGGCGTTGCAGCCTGCGGTGCCGGCGCTCGTGCGGGGTGAGGAGGTAGGGGCGGACGAGGGGTGTGTCGTACTCGTGGTCCTCGGTTCGGCGCTGGGGGAGTGGCCGTGTGGTGAGCGGGAGTTGGGCGGGGATTTCGCGCCTGCGCCCTCGGTGACGCCCTCGGGCGGGCAGAAGGGCGCGTAAGAGGGGGAGCAGCAGCGATTCGAGGAATCCGGTGGTGTGTGCGCGCATGCCAAAGCTCCATCTAAGTGGGGGGTTTGACGAGCGGTGATCACCGTTCGTGTCTCGATCGTCACAGGCGCGGCGTACGTTGCGGAAGAGGTCTGGCGTTGTCCGAGCGCCGGACAACGGTGAGGGGTGACGTGGGCGAAGTGGTTGACGCGCAGCCGATTTCCGGGCGGGTGATGCTGGGGCAGACGCTTCGAGTCCTGCGCGAGAAGGCGGGTAAGTCACTGGGGCGGTTGGCGGACGAGACCGGGTACGACAAGAGCTATCTGAGCCGTCTGGAGTCAGGTCAACGGCTGTCCAAGGCGACTGTGATGGAGGACCTGGACGCCTTTTACGGGACTGGTGACCAGCTGATTCGTCTGTGGCGCGATACGCGCAAGGACGTCATCAAGGACACGTACAAGGGGTTCATGGAACTGGAGGCGACCGCGCGGGTCATGTGGCTGTTTCAGCTGCGTGTTCCGGGCCTGTTGCAGACGGAGGAGTATGCCCGTGCGGTGTTGTCAGGGTTGTCTGGAGCCCAGACAACAGCCGGCAACGGCGAAGAGGTCGAAGAGCAGGTGGCGTTGCGCATGGGACGGCAGGAACTGCTGCACCGCGAACCGGCGCCGAATGTCCGCGTGATCCTGGACGAGGGGGCGCTGCGGCGTCCGGTTCCGCACGCGCAGGTGTGGGCGGACCAGTTGTCCCATTTGCTGGAAGCATCGGAGTCGCCGAACGTCGTGCTCCAAGTGCTGCCTTTCAAGGCCGGTGTGCACGACCTCATGGACAGCCACCTATGGCTGTTCTGGCAACGAACCGGAGACCCTGTCGCCTACGTGGAAGGCAACGGCTTCGGCCAGGTGATCGACGATCCGGACAAGGTGCTGTCGTACCGCTTGTCCTACGATCTGGTCAGGGATGCGGCGCTGACTCCGGTGGAGTCGACGGCGTTCGTCAAGCGTCTTCTGGAGGAATGCGGACCATGAAGCGGACCCTCGACCTCGGCACGGCCCAGTGGCGCAAGTCGTCCTACAGCGACGGGGGAGGCACGAACTGCGTCGAGGTCGCCGACGGCCACCCCGGCACAATCCCCGTCCGCGACAGCAAGACCCCGGAGGGCGACGTACTGCTCTTCGGGACGTCCTCGTGGACCCCGTTCCTGACGCACCTGAAGGGTGACCTGGACTGAGCGCGGGCGGACGAAGTTCGACATGGGGCCGCGTCCGGCTGCCTTCCCGAGCACCTTCTCCACCACAGCCGGCTCGGCGAGTTCCCCACATGACCGTCCAGGACACCGTCGTGGGCGACCCACCGGCGACCGGCCCCACCCCCCGGCGGCTGGGCCGCGCCCTGCACTACCGCCTGGGGGACGGCAGCCGGGCCGAGGAGGGGTGGGGCCGGTTGCGGGAGTTGCTGGGGCGGGTCAGGAAGCCGTAGGCGTCCAGTCGCCCAGCCAGTCCGCGGTCTCCTGGTCGGCCGCCTGGGCGTCGGTCAGCTGCGGGCGGTCGGCGCTCGCGGAACCCGCCCCCGCGCCCGAGTTCCTGTACTCGGCGAAGCGGTCGTTCTTCCAGGAGAAGCCGCCCATGTCGATCCAGGGGGTGGACTTGATCGCGGCGCTGAGGGTGGTGTCGCGGACCGTGGTCTGGGGGCGGAGGGAGGCGTCGCCGCCGGCGTGCCAGTTGCGGCCGAGGTAGAAGCTGCCGGCCGTCACGTCGCCGTTGATCGCGGAGCGGTTGATGAGGATGCCCTTGCGGGCGGCCGCGGTGCTCGGCGCGGTGACGTACCCCGCCGACGTGCCGTTCCACCGCTTCTTCAAGGTGATGACCGACTGGTCGATGACCGCCGTCGCCCGCCCGAAGATGAAGTCGACGTTGCCGGTGATGTAGGAGTTCCGCACGTACACCCGGCCCAGCTTGGCCGCGCCCGCGGTGTCCAGCAGCAGGGTGTCCTGGTCGCCGTTGACGATGAGCGAGTCCAGGTAGACCTTGTCGGCCGCCGTGCGCAGGGCGACCGCCTGGTGGCCGGAGAGGGACTGGTTGGCGGCCTCGTCGAAGTCGTTGGTGATGGTCAGGTTGCGGGCCTGGAAGTCGTCCGCCTCCACCGCGACCGTCGCGCTGCCCGAAGTGCCGTACGTGCCCGAGCCGTCCGGCTTCGGCGTGCCGGACGCGTTGTTGTAGACGATCACCGTGTCCTTGCGGCTGCCGCCCGTGCCCTGGATCGTGACGTGCGGCTTGTTGGACGGGACCTTCACCAACTCGCGGTACGTGCCCGGCTTCACGGCGATCACGACCCGGGACGGGTTGTTCGCCGGTACGGCGTTCACCGCGGCCTGCACGGTCGAGTACTGGCCGCTGCCGTCCTTGGCGACCGTGAGCGTGGTCGCCGCCGTGGCGAGCGTGGTGGCCGTCGTACCGATCGAACCGCGCGGGCCCGTACCCGACTTCAGCAGCGACGGCACGTCCGCCGTCTTGTCCAGCGTGTACGCGTAGTACGCCTTCGGGTCGAAGGCCGTACCGCCGCTCTCGTTGCGGCCGCTGGTGCCGGAGAACGTGTTCCCGCGCTGCACGATCGCCGCCGTGCTGTCCCTGATCACCGGGTTGGTGAAGCCCTGGAAGTAGGAGTTCTCCAGGACCATCTTCGTGGCGCCGCGCGAGTAGTTGCCGTAGGAGGACTTGATCGTCGTCCCGGCCACGTCCTCCAGGAAGTTGTTGTAGAGGTGCGCGTGGGCCGCGTTGTCCGTGGAGGGGTTGCGCTGCTCGGTCTCGCGGAACCAGTTGTGGTGGATCGTGATGTCGGTGACGACGTTCTCGGTCCAGCCGATCCCGAACGTCTTGTTGTTGTCGCTCAGCCTGTTCCAGGAGACGGTGACGTTCGTCGAGTCCTTGCGGACGTCGATCAGACCGTCCGCCATGTGCCGCAGATCGTTGTGGTCGATCCAGACGTGGTGCGCGCCGTCCATCTGGATCGCGTCGAAGTCGTGGTCCTTGTCGTTCCAGATGCCCTGGTACGAGTCCCGGATGGTCAGGTTCCGGATGATCACGTTGTGCACGCCGGTGCCCAGGAAGAAGCCGCCGCCGACGATGTGCCCGGAGGTCCCGGAGCCCACGATCGTCTTGTCGCTGGCGACCTTGATCTCCTTGCCGACCGGGTTCATGTCGATCGTCGCCGCCACGACGATGACGTACGGCTCCGCCGCGGTCGCGTACTTCTCCAGGTCCGCGAGCGTCCGCACGGTCACCGTCTGTCCGTCCCGGCCGCCGTAAGTGCCGTTCTGGCCGAGCGAGTCGACGGAGGCGAAGCCGTCCGCGGTGGCGGTGGCCCAGGCGGGCGCGGTCGCGGCGGAGGCGGTGGGCTGGGCCTCGTCGCCGAGGAGGGGCGTGTAGGCGAGGGCGCCGGCGGCGGTCAGGGCCAGCGGGAGGCCGACCGTCAGCGCCGTCCTGCGCCGACGGTGCCGCGGCCCGCGGCGGGGGTGCTCCGTGGGGGAGGCGTGGGGGGTGGGTGTGTCCATGCGTCGGCTCCGTTTCGTTCCGTACGGGACGGGCGGGTCGACGTGGAGTCGCCACGGCGGGCCGGAAGGTTGCCGCCGCCGGGCTACGGCACCTCCGGCGGGGGCGTCGGCGCCCCCGGCAGGCGTACGGTCGCCACCGTGCCGCCACCGTCGGCGGGGGCCAACGACACCTCGCCGCCCGCCTGTTGGACCGTACGGGCCACGATGGACAGGCCGAGCCCCGAGCCGGGGAGGGCACGGGCGTCCGGGGAACGCCAGAAACGGTCGAAGACGTAAGGGAGTTCCTCGTCGGGGATGCCCGGACCGTGGTCCCGTACCGTCAGCACGCCGTCCGCGAGCCGCACCTCGACGGCGCCGCCCCCGGGGCTGAACTTCACCGCGTTGTCGAGGATGTTGACGACCGCCCGCTCCAGCGCCGACGGTTCGGCGCGCACGTACCAGGGCCGCAGGTCCGCGGTGATCGCCAGCTCCGGGCCGCGCAGCCGGGCCCGGCGCAGCGCGGACTCCACGGTGTCCTCCAGGGCGACCACCTGGACCCGCTCGCCCCGCTGGTCCTGCGAGCGCGACAGTTCCTGGAGGTCGCCGATGAGGGCGGCCAGCTCGGTCATCTGCGCCTTCACCGAGGCGAGCAGCGCCTTGCGGTCGTCCGGGGGGATCGGGCGGCCGGTCTCCTCGCTGCGGGTGAGGAGTTCGATGTTGGTGCGCAGGGAGGTGAGGGGGGTGCGGAGTTCGTGGCCGGCGTCCGCGATCAGCTGTTGTTGCAGTTCGCGGGAGCTGGCCAGCGCGGAGGTCATGGAGTTGAACGACCTCGACAGCCGGGCCACCTCGTCCTCGGCGTCGTCGTCGACGGGGATACGGACGCTCAGGTCCTCGGTGCGGGCCACGTGCTCCACGGCCTCGGTGAGCTCGTCGACGGGACGCAGTCCGGCGCGGGCGACCGCGAGTCCGGCGGCTCCGGCGCCCACGACTCCGATGCCGGAGACGAGAAGGAGGATGAGGGCGAGTTCGTTGAGGGTGGACTCGGTGCCCTTGAGGGGGGTCGCCACCTGGAGGGCCACGCCCTGCGAGTCGGCGGCGTCGACGCCCAGGTACTGCGTCAGGACGCGTACGGCGTTGCCGTCGTCGTCCTTTCCGTTGCGGATCGTCGCCTCACCGCGGTCGGCGTTCTTGATCACTTCCTTGTCGGAGTCGGTGATCTCGATCGTGCCCAGGGAGTTGGGATCGACGCAGGGGTCGCCCGCTGCCTTGATCAGCTGGGTGTAGTCCTTGGGGATCCACCGCGCACCGTTGCCCGGCTGGGCGGTCTGGGAGCAGACCTGGAGCAACGGCGTGCCCGGCCGCTTCACCATGTCCCGCAGGTCGTTGTCGACCTGCTCGTACAGCTTCCCCTGCACGATGAACCAGCACGTCACCGACACCGCCGCCACCGCGAACGCCACCGCCGACGCGACCAGCAGCGACAGCCGCGCCCGGATCGGCAGCGCGCGGAACCCGCGGAACACCTTGCTCACTCCGCGCCGCCCTGTCGCAGGACGTAGCCCACGCCGCGGACCGTGTGCACGAGGCGCGGCTCGCCGCCCGCCTCGGTCTTGCGGCGCAGGTACATGACGTACACGTCGAGGGAGTTCGACGACGGCTCGAAGTCGAAGCCCCAGACGGCCTTGAGGATCTGCTCGCGGGTGAGGACTTGGCGCGGGTGCGCCATGAACATCTCCAGCAGGGTGAACTCGGTACGGGTCAGCTCCACCGGCCGCCCGGCCCGGGTGACCTCGCGGGTCGCCAGGTCCATGCGCAGGTCGGCGAAGGTGAGCGCCTCGTCCTCCTCGGCCGCCGCCGAGGCCGCCGCGTAGGAGCTGCGCCGCAGCAGGGCGCGTACGCGGGCGAACAGCTCGTCCAGCTCGAACGGCTTGACCAGGTAGTCGTCCGCCCCGGCGTCGAGCCCCGTCACCCGGTCGCCCACCGTGTCACGGGCGGTGAGCATCAGGATCGGGGTGGTGTCGCCGGCCCCGCGGATGCGCCGCGCGGCGGTCAGGCCGTCCATGCGCGGCATCTGGATGTCGAGGACCACCAGGTCGGGGCGGTACGCCGTCGCCTTCTCCAGGGCGTCGGCGCCGTCGACGGCGATCTCCGTGGCGTACCCCTCGAAGGCGAGGCTGCGCTGGAGGGCTTCGCGCACCGCCGGCTCGTCGTCGACGATCAGGATGCGCTGGGGGTCACGGTCGCCATCGGCGGGGCTCATGGGCTTCGGGTTCCTCGGTGCGGGGGGACGGGGTCGACGCATTCAGCCTCGCATGTCCGCGGCGGGTGCGTTGAGAGGTGGATCAGGCGCGGGCCGCCGTACGGCCGCGGGTGCGGCGGCGGGCCGCCGCACGGCCGGTGGCCAGCTCCGGGGCGCGAGCGGCGGGGGTGGCGGGAGCGTGCAGCTCGTACGCCACCTCGAGGGCGAGCGCGAAGCCCGCCGGGTCGGTGTCGGCCACCGTGCGGGAGACCTGCTTGATCATGACGTCCTCCTGGAGGGGATCAGTTCTGCTCGCCCGCCCGCAGCTTCGCGAGGTCGGACTTGACGGTGTTGACGGGGATGGCGAACCCGAGGCCGACGCTGCCGGCGTCGGAGGAGGACGAGGCGGAGGAGTACATCGCGGAGTTGATCCCGATGATGTTGCCGTTCATGTCGATCAGCGCGCCGCCGGAGTTGCCCGGGTTCAGCGAGGCGTCCGTCTGGAGCGCCTTGTACGTCGTGGTGGACGAGCCGGTGTCGCCGTTGAACTCCTGGCCGCCGAACTCGAACGGCCACCCGCCGCCGCCCTGCTGCTGTTGCTGCTGCTGGCCCTCGCCGGTGGAGACGGTGACATCGCGGTCCAGCGCCGAGACGATGCCGCTGGTCACGGTGCCGGTCAGGCCCTCGGGCGAGCCGATCGCCACGACCGTGTCGCCGACCTGCACGTTGTCGGAGTCCCCGAGGCTCGCGACCGACAGCCCGGACGCGTCCCGGAGCTTGATCAGGGCCAGGTCCTTGCTGCTGTCGGTGCCGACGACGTCGGCGGTGTACTCCTTGCCGTCGCTGGTGGTGACCTTGATCGTGGAGGCGCCGGAGATGACGTGGTTGTTGGTGACGATCTCGCCGTCACTGGTGATGATCACGCCGGAGCCGGTGGACGCACCGGAGTTCGAGGTGGCGCTGATCTCCACGATGCTCGGGCTGACCGCCGAGGCGATGGCGGCGATGTCGCCCTTCTTGCTGGAGGGCACCACGCTGGTGGTGGTGCTCGCGGCGACGGTGTCGCTCCCGGTCAGCTCCTGCACGGCGTACGCGGTACCGCCGCCCACGGCCGCGGCGACCAGCGCGACGGCGGCGAGCAGGGCCACCGGCCCACGGGTGCGCCTGCGGCGCGGTGCCTCCTCGGCCGGTACGGGCGTCGGGAGAGCGGTGCCGCCGCCGTCGCCGTCACCGGCGGCCCAGGCGTTCCACGCCGGGGCGGGCTCCTGCACCGGCGCGTACGCCGGCGGGGGCGGCCACTCCGGGTTCACGGGGGCGGGGGTGTGCTGCTGCCCGGCCTGGTACGGGGCCTCGTGGTCGCCGCTGCGGCGGTAGCTCTCGGTCATGGAACAGAGCTTGTCCGTCGACGATGAGAGCTTCCTGAGTGCTCCCTGAGAAGCCCGACAGAACCTCGTATGCCCGATGTAAAGACGGTTCCGGGCGCTGGGCGGGCCCTAGCGGAGAGCCCTCACTCCCGCCTTCGGGAAGCCTGTGCGGTCGAGCCGGCGCGGGCGGTCACAGACAGCCGCAGGACCGGCGGGTCACCAGCTGGGACGGGAACACCTTCAGCCGCTCGCGCCGCGATCCCGCGACCCGCAGACCGTCGTCCAGGACGAGGTCCACCGCGGCCCGCGCCATCGCCGAACGGTCGGAGGCGACCGTGGTCAGCGGCGGATCCGCCAGCGCCGCCTCCTTGATGTCGTCGAAGCCCGCCACGGCCAGCTCGCCCGGCACGTCGAGGCGCAGCTCGCGCGCCGCCCGCAGCACACCCAGGGCCTGGTCGTCGGTGGAGCAGAAGATCGCCGGCGGGCGGTCGGGGCCGGAGAGCAGGTCCAGCGCTATCCGGTAGGCGTCGTAACGGTTGTAGGGGGCCTCGAACAGCTTGCCCTCGGGGCTGATCCCCGCCTCGTGCAGGGCGCGCTTCCAGCCCTCGACGTGGTCGGAGACCGGGTCGCCGACCGAGGGGGTCTCGGCCGTGCCGCCCAGACAGGCGACGTACTCGTAGCCGTGCTCCAGCAGATGGCGCACGGCGAGCTGGGCGCCGCCGAGGTCGTCGGTGACGACGGCGACGTCGTCGATCGCCTCGGGGCGCTCGTGCAGCAGCACCACCCGGGCGTCCCACGCCTCGATCTCGGCCGCCGCCAGGTCGTTCAGCGCGTGGCTGACCAGGATCAGACCGGAGACCCGCATCCCGAGGAAGGCCCGCAGGTAGTGGACCTCGCGCTCGCCGACGTAGTCGGTGTTGCCGACGAGGACCATCTTCCCGCGCTCGGAGGCGGCCTGTTCGACCGCGTGCGCCATCTCCCCGAAGAAGGGCTGGCGCGCGTCCGGGATGATCAGACCTATGAGGTCCGTCCGGCGCGAGGCCATGGCTTGGGCGACCCGGTCGGGCCGGTACCCCAGTTCCTTGATCGCGGCGAGAACGCGCTCGCGCGTGGCCGGGGCGACCGGCCGGGGTCCGTTGTTGATGACATAGCTGACGACGGCGGTGGACGTCCCCGCCAGCCGCGCCACATCATCCCTGGTTACCTTGGCCACGCGCGGAGTCTACGCGGATGGACCCGCTCTGGGCAGGGCGTGAAGGAGCTTGACCGAACCCCGCCCGAGCGCCGTCCGGGCCCGCTAGGCGTCCGCACTGACCTCTACGCCGTCCAGGACCGCCGTCTCGTCCGCATCCTCCGACTTTGCGCGGTCGGCCTTGGTGCGGGCCTCCTCGCCGGAGCGGTCGCCCTTCTCGGGCGTAACGAATCGATAACCGACGTTCCGGACGGTGCCGATCAGCGACTCGTGCTCGGGGCCGAGCTTGGCGCGCAGCCGCCGTACGTGCACGTCCACGGTGCGGGTGCCGCCGAAGTAGTCGTAGCCCCAGACCTCCTGGAGCAGCTGGGCGCGGGTGAAGACGCGGCCCGGGTGCTGCGCGAGGTACTTGAGGAGCTCGAACTCCTTGAAGGTGAGGTCGAGGACCCGGCCCTTGAGCTTGGCGCTGTAGGTGGCCTCGTCGACGGAGAGGTCGCCGTTGCGGATCTCCATCGGGGAGTCGTCGTTGACGATCTGCTGGCGGCCCATGGCCAGCCGCAGCCGCGCCTCGACCTCGGCGGGTCCCGCGGTGTCGAGCAGTACGTCGTCGATGCCCCAGTCGGCGGTGACGGCGGCGAGGCCGCCCTCGGTGACGACCAGGATGAGCGGACAGCCGGGTCCGGTGGAGCGCAGCAGCTGACACAGGCTGCGCACCTGCGGCAGGTCACGGCGGCCGTCGATCAGGATGACGTCGGCGCCCGGGGTGTCGACGAGCGCGGGCCCTTCGGCGGGGGCCACTCGCACGTTGTGCAGGAGCAGGCCGAGAGCCGGGAGCACCTCCGTCGACGGCTGGAGGGCATTGGTCAGGAGCAGCAGCGAACTCATACGTCTGGTTCCTCCTCGGTCCCTGCGAGGACGCTTTCGGTACAGCGGCACAGCGGCATTGCTCTGTGATCCCGGGGGCCCGTACACCCGCGGTTTCCCGCGTCGTATACAACGCTCCCGAAAGCACAAAAGGACCCGGGGGCTTCGCTGCCCGAGTCCTCTGCCCAGGAGAATAGCCCACATGAGGACTGATCCGGCAGGTCGTGTGGTGCGTTCGACGTCCGTTCCGAATTCTGAGACGAACAGACATACCCCTATACGGACGTTTCTGCGCACGGCCGACGGGGTGACGATCGATTCCGTATACAACCCGGGATCGGTCGTATACGACACCGGAATTCCATCCTCCATTGGTCCGGCCTTCGTGATCGCGCACGGATTCACCGGTGACGCGGACAAACCCCACGTACGCCGGGTGGCGGAGGCGTTCGCGCAGTACGGAAGCGTGATCACGTTCTCTTTTAGAGGGCACGGACGCTCCGGTGGACGGTCCACGGTGGGGGACCGGGAGGTGCTCGATCTGGCCGCCGCGGTGGCCTGGGCGCGGGAGCTGGGGCACACCCGTGTGGTGACGGTGGGCTTCTCGATGGGCGGTTCCGTGGTGCTGCGGCACGCGGCCCTCCACCGGCCGGAGCACGCGGGGCGCACGGAGGCGCGAACGGACGCGGTGGTTTCGGTGAGCGCCCCCGCGCGTTGGTACTACCGGGGTACGGCCCCCATGCGCCGGGTGCACTGGCTGGTGACCCGCCCCGGGGGCCGCCTGGTGAGCCGGTACGGGCTGCGCACCCGGATCCACCGCACCGGGTGGAACCCGGTCCCGCTCTCCCCGGTGGAGTCGGTGCCGCTGATCGCCCCCGCCCCGCTGCTGATCGTGCACGGCGACCGTGACGGCTACTTCCCCCTGGACCATCCCCGCATGCTGGCCGACGCGGCCGGTGAGCACGGCGAACTCTGGCTGGAGCCGGGGATGGGCCACGCCGAGAACGCGGCCCCCGACGAACTGCTGGCCAGGATCGGTCGCTGGGCCGTCGGCCGGGCGGGTTAGGGCCTGCCGTCGAATTCCCGTCGTCGCCCGGAGGGCGGCGCGGCGGCGTCAGGTGCGTGCTCTCGGCGTGCCGGGCGCGGGCCCTCGGACTGGTTGTCCGTGGGTCTGTGCCCGGTGCGGCGAGAGTGCGTGCATGGCGTCGCTGGGCAGACGGGAATTTGACGACAGGCCCTAACCTGGCCCCTGTAGACAGCCGAAGGACGACAGAGGAACGGGATGGCAGAGGTCACGGTCCGCTACTGGGCCGCCGCGAAGGCCGCGGCCGGGGTCGGCGAGGAGCCGTACGCCGCCGACACGCTCGCCGAGGCGCTCGCCGCGGTGCGCGAGCGGCACCCCGGAGAGCTCGCGCGCGTACTGCTGCGCTGCTCGTTCCTGATCGACGGTGACCCCGTGGGCACCCGCGGACATGAGACGGTACGCCTGGCCGACGGCGGCACGGTCGAAGTGCTCCCGCCGTTCGCAGGAGGGTGAGCGATGACCAACCAGCCGTACCAGGGCGGCTACGACGCCTACGACCCGTACGGGCAGCAGGCACAGGCCCAGGGGCAGGGGTGGCAGCAGGGGTACGAGGACCCGCAGGCCGCCCAGCATTACACCCAGCAGTGGCAGGGGCAGACCTGGGAGACCCAGGTCCAGCCGCCGGTGGCGCAGGCCGAGACGGCGTACATGCCCCAGCAGGGCGCGCCCGAGCAGGGCATGCCTCAGCAGGGCCATGAGCCGTACGCGGCCGGGCCGCCCCCGCACGTCCCCGCCCCCGAGCCGGCCCCGGCGCCCGCCCCGGGGGGCGAGGGCTACGGCCCGGCCACCCTCGGCGGCAACTCCCGCGTCACCGACGCGCAGCGGGCGCGCCTGGAGGGCCGCTCCCCGATCATCGAGCCCGGCATGCAGCCGGCCGCGCTGACCGCGGCGCTGGGCCTGCTGCTGTCGGGCACGGCGGCGGTCGGCACGTACGCCCTGCTGGTCCCGCTGGTGGTGCTCCAGGCCGTCACCGCGGCCGGCTGGTTCCGGCTGAACGGCATGTGGCCGGCCCGCCAGGGCATCGCGCTGGCCTTCGCGGGCGCGCTCACGGCGGACGTGGCCCTGCTGGCGTCCGACCGGGCCCCCTCGGCGATCCTCGGCACGCTGGGCGTCTGGGTCCTACTCTCCCTGGTCCTCCAGCTCCGCTCGCACGCCGACCCCGACGAGCGCATGTACGGCCTGATGGCGACCGTCGCCTCGGCGGCGCTGGCCATCACGGCCTCCGGCTACCTGGCGGCCGAGGCGGACGCGGTGACGGTCGGGGCGGCCGCGGTGGCCGTGGCCCTGCTCGCACGCGCGCTGCCGCTGCCGACGCCCGCGTCCGTGGTTGTCGCCGTGCTCGCCGCGGCCGGCGCGGGCATCGCGGTCGGCGGTATGACGGACGTCGGCTCCGAGGGCGCGCTGCTCGGCGCCGCGGCCGGGGCCTCGGCCCTGATCGGCCACCGGGTCGCGAGCTACGACTACCCGTCGAGGTTCGTCCACTTCACGGCCGGTGTGGCGCTCCCGCTCGCGGCGGCGGCACCCGCGGTGTACGTCCTGGGCCGGGCCCTGGGCTGAGGGCACCGGCCCGCAGCCGCCGTCCGCCTGTCACAGGTGATCGACAGTTCCGCTGACCGTCCGTCCGGCGGGGTTACGCTCGCCGGATGACGGCCACCCGGTCGTCCTGCCGACTGGGTGGGGGAACACCGAACATGCGCGCACTGCGGATCCTGCTGATCGTCACTGTCGTACTCGGCGGTCTCTTCGTGCTCGCCGACCGGCTCGCCGTCGGTTTCGCCGAGGACGAGGCCGCCGAGAAGCTGCGCACCACGGAGAACCTCTCCGCCACCCCCGACGTGTCCATCAAGGGCTTCCCGTTCCTCACCCAGCTCGCCGGCGGTGAGCTGGACGACGTCGAGGTCGGGATAGCGGACTACGAGGCCACCGCGGGCAGCGGCGAGACCATCCGCATCGACGGGCTCAAGGCGAACATGAAGGGCGTGCGGTTCTCCGGCGACTACGGCTCCGCCACCGCGGACAGCGCCACCGGCACCGCCTCCATCGGCTACGCGGAACTGCTCAGGACCGCCCAGTCCGAGGAGGCCGAGGTCGGACCCGGCGTCACCGCCCGGGTCGTGGGGCTCTCCGACGGCGGCAACGGCCGGATCAAGGTCGCCGTCGAGGCCACCGTCCTCGGGGTGAAGCTGCCCAAGCCCGTCCATGTGCTCAGCTCCGTCACCGTCAAGGGCGACACCGTCCAGGTGCACGCGGACTCCCTGCCCTCGTTCGGCGGCGTCGAGATAGCGGAGTCCCGGGCGCGCGGCATCACCGACTTCGAGCAGCGGATCGACGGACTGCCCGGCGGCATCAAGCTGGACAAGGTCGAGGCGGCGAAGGACGGCGTGGAGATCAGCGTGCGGGGTTCGGACGTCCGACTCGCGGGGTAACAGGGCCCTTGGTGAACGCCCCGGAAGCCTCGGGGGAGAGTGCCCGGAAGCCTTCAGGCTTCAGGGAGGGCCCCCGGCGCCCCTTCCTGAGCGCCGGTGTCCGAAACGCGAGACGCCACCGTCCGCACCGTAGATGTGACGGCGGCTACACCACCCCGCGGGCCCCGCGAGAGCGGCCCGGACGGCCTTCGGGTCCCACATCCCGGACGATCGCGTCTCAGCATGCGACACGCCGGTGACATGCGCGCCTGTCCCTCCCTACGATCGCAGCTATGAAGCGACAGGCGGATCTCACGAAGCGGCGGGCAGTAGACCTGTGCCGCGTCGCCGCCATGCTCTGTCGCCCCTTCTGAGCGAAGAGCACCGACGCCTCGCATCCCCCGCCCTGCCCAGGGCTTCCGTGCGCCGTCCGTACCCGGACCGCGCGCCCATCTCACTTGCACGCCCCGCCGCAACTGCCCCGGAGGAGAAAGCATGAGCCGCAGCGACGTCCTGGTCGACGCCGACTGGGTCCAGGAGCACCTGGACGACAGCAACATCGCGATCGTGGAGGTGGACGAGGACACGTCCGCCTACGAGAAGAACCACATCAAGAACGCGATCCGCATCGACTGGACCCAGGACCTGCAGGACCCGGTCCGCCGCGACTTCATCGACCAGGAGGGCTTCGAGAAGCTCCTGTCGGCGAAGGGCATCGCCAACGACACGCTGGTGATCCTCTACGGCGGCAACAACAACTGGTTCGCCTCCTACGCCTACTGGTACTTCAAGCTCTACGGCCACGACAGCGTCAAGCTCCTCGACGGCGGCCGCAAGAAGTGGGAGCTGGACGCCCGCGAGCTGGTCGACGGCACCGACGTGCCCGAGCGCCCGGCCACCGAGTACAAGGCCAAGGCCCAGGACACCTCGATCCGCGCCTTCCGCGACGACGTCGTGGCGGCCATCGGCGCCCAGAACCTCGTCGACGTGCGCTCGCCCGACGAGTTCTCCGGCAAGCTGCTCGCCCCGGCCCACCTGCCGCAGGAGCAGTCGCAGCGTCCGGGCCACGTGCCCAGCGCCCGCAACATCCCGTGGTCGAAGAACGCCAACGACGACGGCACGTTCAAGTCGGACGACGAGCTCAAGGCGCTCTACGCCGACGAGCAGGTGGACCTGGCCAAGGACACCATCGCCTACTGCCGCATCGGTGAGCGCTCCGCGCTGACCTGGTTCGTCCTGCACGAGCTGCTGGGCGTGGAGAACGTCAAGAACTACGACGGCTCCTGGACCGAGTACGGCTCCCTCGTCGGCGTGCCGATCGAGCTCGGCGCCAACAAGTAAGACCACCGACCTTTACCCCCCAAGGAGTTCGACATGTGCGGAGCGAAGGCCGGCGGCCCGGACGCCTCCACGATCAAGCCCGGTGAGACCACGATCCAGGGTCAGGTGACGAAGGACGGCGAGCCGATCGTCGGCTACGTCCGCCTGCTGGACTCCACCGGCGAGTTCACCGCGGAGGTCCCCACCTCCGCCACGGGCCAGTTCCGCTTCTACGCGGCCGAAGGCACCTGGACCCTGCGCGCGCTGGTTCCCGGCGGCACCGCCGACCGTACCGTCGTCGCCCAGCAGGGCGGCCTGGCGGAGGTCGCCATCGCCGTCTGAGGCACCCCTTGTACGGCCGAAGGGCCGCACCCCCGGGCTGGACGCCGGGGTGCGGCCCTTCGGCCTACTCTGGACACATGTACGCACGGCGGCGTCATCTGTACTTCGCCATGATGGGCACCTGCCTGACGCTGTTCGTCCTGGCCTGGGGTGTCGTACGGCTCTGGTCGGTCCCCGTCGCGGTGGGCATGTGCGTGGTGGCCATGGTCATCCCGCCGCTGGCCGCCGTGGTCGCCAACCGGCGCGGCCCCGACGACCGTTGGTGGGACGACCCCTCCGGCGACCCGAAGTCCGACGAGTGGTGGGACGAGCTGGACGGCAGGAAGCGGCCGCGTCAGTAGACGAGGGCCTGGGTGTCGTCGGCGAGCGACTCCTGCACGAACACCTGTGCGCCCGCGATCCGTACGCCCTCGATGACGTCCTTCTCGGTGATGTCCCGGCGGGCCGCGCACTGCGTGCACAGCGTGATCCGGCCGCCCGCCAGCACCGACTCGACCAGGTCGGGCAGCGGAGCGGCGTGCGGCAGCTCGAACTCGGCGGCCCGGCCCGGCAGCGCGAACCAGGCGGACTCCCCGGTCAGCCACAGGGACACCTCCACACCACTGGCCACGGCCACCGCCGCCACCGTGAACGCCTGCGAGCAGCGTTCGGGGGAGTCCGCCCCCGCCGTCACCTTGATCACGAGCTTCTTCGCCATGGCTGAATCGTAATCAAGTGCCTTGCAACCCTGAGCTTTGGCCAACGGTCTCCTGTGCGCGCGCATACGGAATGCGCGCTTCACGTTCCGTGGGGGGACGACTTGGAAGTACCCGAAGAGGCTGTGGCCCGTCCGCGCCGCCGCGGGCGTACGGCGCTGCTGATCACCGGCGCCGCCGTGCTCGGCCTGGTGGCCGGCACCTGCGCCGGCTACCTGGTCCAGGCCGACCGCGACCCGACCCGGCTGCCCTCGCTCTCCCAGCCGAAGATCGAGCAGACCCGGGGCGAGGCCCCCGAGCCGCTGTCCGCCTCCCGCGACCGCCAGGTCAGGACCGAGGGCGACCTGCGCGAACTCCTGCTGAAGAAGCCGGCCGGGGCCAAGAAGGCCGACTGGCTCGGCACCGACGGCTGGATGACCATGGCCGACTACGCCGGCTACTACGACGACCCGGGCCGGGCCTTCGAGGACCTGTCCTACGCGTTCCGCCGCGCCGCCGTCACCGTCTGGGAGCAGGACTCGTACACGGTGGAGATCCGGCTGGTCCAGTACCGGCAGGACGAGGTGGCCCATGCCGCGTCGGACTCCGTCGAGGACGCGCACTACTGGGCGGAGGCCACCGACTCGTATGAGGGCGACCGGAAGACCAGGAGCTGGACCGTGCCCGGGACCGAGGACGGGATGGCGTACGTCCACACC
This sequence comes from Streptomyces sp. NPDC000983, assembly GCF_040299205.1. Lineage (NCBI taxonomy): Bacteria > Bacillati > Actinomycetota > Actinomycetes > Kitasatosporales > Streptomycetaceae > Streptomyces > Streptomyces sp. NPDC000983. The sequence goes on from NZ_JBEPBM010000011.1 coordinate 40,501, forward strand.
GTTCCGGAGCGGGAGCCGGGCTACCTGCCGGTGTACAACGCCGAGGCGCACGCCTGGCGCGGCGACATCGCCATGGAGATCTGGGTCTACGGCACCGAGCCGATCGACGGCAAGACGATCCGAGGGCTGGCCGAGCGGCAGATGGAGCGGCTGTGAGTGAAACAGAGAGCCCCGAGAGCCCCGAGAGCGCGGAGAGCGCGGAGAGCGCGGAGGGCCCGGTCGGGGTGGTCGCGGAGGCGCCCGTGAGGAAGAAGGTGCGGGTCGGCCGGATCCTGGCCGTCGCCGGGTCCCTGGTGCTGGTCGGCGCGCTGGTCGCCGGGGTCGGGTACACCGTCGTGACCGTGCGCGGCGCCGACCGGGACGCGGGGGCGCCCGTCTGGACGTTCCCGCGGGGCGAGAAGGGAGGCCGGACCGAGGCGGCGAAGCCCTCCGGGCTCTCCGCCGTGCTGGTCCCGTACGACAGCTTCTGGAGTCGGGGGCCCGACATCACGGAGTTCGGCTCCGACGAGTCGATCAGCGGCGCCGAGGCGACGGCCCTGCGCAAGGAGTCGTTGCGCGGACTGCCGCGCACGCAGCGCCGCGAGATGGAGAAGGAGATCGACAGGGCGCGGTACACCGGCATGGCGGTGCGCAGCTATGTGCAGACGGGGGGCAGCTCCGCCTCTGCCGTCAGCATCATCCTGGCCCGGATGGAGAACCGGACGTCCGTGCGCCGCAGCACGGCGTTCTACAACGACTTCCTCGACGCCACGGACGTGTTCGAGGCCGGCCCGAAGATCGAGGGGCACAAGGACACCAAGTGCTTCCTGCTGCCCTCGGACGTGAACGACGACGAGGACGAGGGCGACGGCCTGGAGCACCTCATCTGCTTCGGCTACCAGGGTGACGTCATGGTCACCGCCACCGCGGACGGCGTCGAGTCGATGGACACCGACGCGATCGCGTCGCTGCTCAAGACCCAACTCGACCGCATCGCCGAACCGGGAGCAGCGGTATGACCACGACCGACCACCCCACCCCCGCCGCCACCCCGGGCCCCGCGCCCGAGCCGGAGGCTGCGCCGGAGCCGCCCCTGACGGCCGCCCCGGTCCCCGCGACTGACCCGGAGCCCGCCCCGGTCCCCGCGGCCGACCCGGCACCCGCCCCGGAGCCCGCGGCCGAATCCGTGTCTGAGCCCGAGCCAGCCGCCGCGGCCGAGGCAACGCCCGCCGCGGCCTCAGCGGCGGCGCCCGCCTCAGCGGCGGCGCCCGCCTCAGCGGCGGCGCCCGCCTCAGCGGCGGCGCCCGCCTCAGCGGCGGCGCCCGCCCCGGAGGCGGCGCCCGCCCCGGAGGCGGCGCCCGCCCCGGAGGCGGCGCCCGCCCCGGAGGCGGCGCCTGACGCCGAGCCCGCGTCGGCGCCCGAGGTCGAGCCCGCGTCGGTGTCCGAGCCCGAGGCCGAGTCCGCGCCCGGGGTGGAGGTGGCGTCCGCCACCGAGCCCGGGCCGGACTCCGCGCCCGCGCCCGCGGTCGCCCCCGAAACGGTGGCCGCCCCCGCAGTCGAGTCCGCGTCGGCACCCGAGCCGGTGTGCGCTGTCGAACCCGGGGAAGCGCACTCGGTCGAGTCCGGGGCCGCGCCCGCGCCGGCCCCGGAGGGGGCACCGCCCGCGCCCATGGGCGACAGCCCCGTCGTCGCCCCCGTCGTCGCCCCCGCCGTCGACCCCGCCGCCGCAGCGGGCGAGGACGCCGCGGTCCCCGCGCGGCGCCCGCGGCGCGGGCTGCGGGCCGTGTTGCGGTGGACGGCCGCCGTCGCCGTCTTCGCCACCGTCGGGACACTGACGGCGTACGGCATCACCCGCATGGAGCGGACCGAGGTGCCGGGGCTGGAGACGCGGTCGGACGGGCGGTGGGACTACCCGACGCTCGCCTATCCGCCGATGCCCTCCGGCAGCCCCGCCCCCCTCGCCGAGGACAACCCGGCCGGCACCCACCACGCCGACCTGCGCGCCCTGGTACTGCCCGCGCCGAAGGGCGCCACCGAGGACAAGGCGCTGCGCGGCGCCGACGGCTGGCTGGCGACGAAGGACTTCCTCGCGCAGTTCCCCGAGAAGAGGCACCGCGCGGAGTTCGGGCAACTCCTGGTCGATTACGGGCTGCGGCACATCGCCGCCCGCGGCTGGACCACCGAGGACGGCACCGAGACCCGCGTCTACCTGCTGCGCTTCGCCACCTCCGCCGTCGTGGAGGAACTGACCCCCGGCGGTGTCGCCCCGGCCGGCGGCCCGGCCTTCTCGCTGCGCGGCGACAACCTCTCCGAGTTCGACGACGAGTACGCCGAGACGGTCAAGCCGTTGCCGGACATCGCGCGCTACGTGTACGCGGAACAGAAGCCCTACGGCGCCCAGCAGGTCCGGCACGCGTACGTCACCGCAGGTGACGTCCTCGCGCTGATCGTCCAGTCCCGCAAGGGGGAGGCCCTGGCCGTGCCGTTCCAGCAGACGGTCACCCTCCAGAGCCAGCTGCTGAGCTGACCTCGCCAAGAAGGCCGGGCCCCGGCCGCGTAAGCTGGGGCCCGGCCTTCGTGCACTCGCCCGTCCGCTCATCAAGGAGCAACCCGTGATCCTCTTCTTCGAGCTGTTGCTGGTCCTGGTCGCCATCGGCGTACTCGCCTTTGCCGGACTGACCGTGAAGAAGCTGTACCAGGGCCAGCGCTGACCCCCCTCGAGGAACTGCACTCATGATCGAGATCCCGTCGGACCTCCACAAGGACCTCCTCCCGCTCGCCTTCCTGCTCGGCAACTGGGCCGGCGCGGGCGTGCACGACTTCCCCGGTGCCGAGAAGTGCAACTTCGGCCAGGAGGTCTCCTTCACCCATGACGGCCGGGACTTCCTGGAGTACCAGTCCCACACCTGGGTGCTGGACAACGACGGGAACAAGGTCAGGCCGCTGGAGTCCGAGCACGGCTACTGGCGGATCGACGCCGACCGCAAGGTCGAGGTCACGATGACCCGCGACGACGGCGTCATCGAGATCTGGTACGGCGACCTCGCCGACAAGAAGCCGCAGATCGACATCGTCACCGACGCCGTGGCCCGCACCGCCGCCTCCGCGCCCTACACCGGTGGCAAGCGCCTGTACGGCTACGTCAAGAGCGACCTGATGTGGGTCGGCGAGAAGCAGACCCCCGAGGTCGAGCTGCGCCCCTACATGTCGGCGCACCTGAAGAAGGTCGTCACCCCCGAGGACGTCGAGCGCTGGGCCAAGGCCCTCCCGGACGACATGCCGGACGACGGGATCGCTTTCTTCAAGTAGTCCTAGACTCGTCCGTGTGGTGAGCACCGACTGGAAGAGCGATCTCAGGCAGCGCGGCTACCGGCTGACGCCGCAACGGCAACTCGTGCTCGAAGCCGTGGACACCCTCGAGCATGCGACCCCCGACGACATCCTCGTGGAAGTGAGGAAGACCGCGTCGGGGGTCAACATTTCGACGGTGTACCGGACCCTTGAGCTCCTGGAGGAGCTCGGGCTGGTCAGCCACGCGCATCTCGGGCACGGGGCGCCCACCTACCATCTCGCCGACCGGCACCATCATCTGCACCTGGTGTGCCGGGACTGCACGAACGTGATCGAGGCGGATGTCTCCGTGGCCGCCGACTTCACCGCCAAGCTGCGGGACACCTTCGGCTTCGAGACCGACATGAAGCACTTCGCGATCTTCGGGCGCTGCAAGGACTGCGCGCAGAAGAGCTCGCAGCAGAGCCCGCAGCAGAGCCCGCAGCAGAGCCCGCAGCAGAGCTCGCTGAAGAGTTCAACTACCGAGTCGTAGGCTTGCCCTCATGAAGAGCCCCCTGCTGACCCTGCCCGGCGCCGTCCCCGCCGAGGGCGTGGACGAAGGCGTCGCCGCCCACTACGGCGATCTGTTCCGCGAGCAGCGCACCCTCGCCGGCGGCGCCGGTTTCGTCGACCTCTCGCACCGCGGGGTGGTGGCCGTGACCGGCGAGGACCGGCTGAGCTGGCTGCATCTGCTGCTCACCCAGCACGTCAGCGACCTGCCCGTGGGCGAGGCGACGGAGGCGCTGATCCTCTCCGCGCACGGCCATGTCGAGCACGCGCTGTACCTGGTGGACGACGGCAGCACGGTCTGGGCGCACGTCGAGCCCGGCACCCAGGAGGCGCTGCTGGCGTACCTGGAGTCGATGAAGTTCTTCTACCGGGTCGAGACGGCCGACCGGACCGCCGACTTCGCCGTCGTGCACCTGCCCGCCGGTTCCATCGCCGAGGTCCCGGACGGCGTCGTCGTACGGGAGACGGCGTACGGCCGCGACCTCTTCCTGCCGCGCGCCGAGCTGGAGCCGTACGCGGAGAAGGCCGGGCCCGCCGCCGGACTGCTCGCCTACGAGGCGCTCCGCGTCGAGCAGTACCGGCCCCGCCTGGGCTTCGAGACCGACCACCGCACGATCCCGCACGAGCTGGGCTGGATCGGAAGCGCGGTCCATCTGCAGAAGGGCTGCTACCGCGGCCAGGAGACCGTGGCCCGGGTGCAGAACCTGGGCAAGCCGCCGCGCCGGCTGGTCTTCCTCCACCTCGACGGCAGCGAGGTCCGGCTGCCGCCCGCCGGTACGGAGATCCGGCTCGCGACCGAGGGGCCCGACGGCCGGAAGATCGGCTTCATCACCACCTCGGCCCGCCACCACGAGCTGGGCCCGGTCGCACTCGCGCTGGTCAAGCGGAACGTGCCGGTCGACGCGCCCCTGATGGCGGGGGACACGGCGGCGGCCCAGGAGGTCGTGGTGGAGCCGTAGGACCGCCGGGTCCTACATCTCCAGCAGGACGGTGAACGGGCCGTCGTTGGTCAGCCCGACGCGCATCTGCGCGCCGAAGCGGCCCGTCGCCACCGTCGCGCCCAGGGCGCGCAGCTGGGCCACCACCTCGTCGACCAGCGGCTCGGCGACATCGCCGGGGGCTGCGGCGTTCCAGGTGGGGCGGCGGCCCTTGCGGGCGTCGCCGTACAGGGTGAACTGGCTGATCACCAGGAGCGGGGCGTCGATGTCGCTGCACGACCTCTCGTCCTGGAGCATGCGCAGCGACCACAGTTTGCGGGCCAGCGCGGCCGCCTTCTCCTTGGTGTCGTCATGGGTGACGCCCACCAGGACGCACAGCCCCTCCCCGGCGATCTCGCCGACGGTCTCGCCCGACACGACGACGCTCGCGCCGTCCACCCTCTGCACCACTGCACGCATGGCGACCATCATGCCGTGTGTCCCGGAGCCGTTTGTCAGGGGATTCTTTTTGAACCTTAACCCCCCATCTGGGGCCGATCGGGGACACTCGGTCACATAGCGGCCACTTGGGGTGGCACGATGCTTCCACACGTTGGCCGAGGGGACGGTTGAGGCAGATGAGCACACCGAGTACCGGGCGGCAGCCCGGGGCCGTCTCGTTCACCCGCGCGGGAGACCGCGCCTGGCGCGGCCCGCTCAGGCCGCCCGCGCAGCGCACCGCGGCGGAGCAGCCGGTACGGCCGCCCGCCGATCCGGACGAGCCCGACCTGGCCCTGCTGAACCTGCCCGAGCTGCGCACGGTCCGCCGCGACGCGCAGCGCGACGAGGCGGATCTGAGCTACGTACGGCGCCTGTTGCAGGGGCGGATCGACATCCTGCGGGCGGAGCTGGCCCGCCGCTCGCCGCTGGGCGCCGCGTCCGTCGTCGAGCGGCTCGCGGAGATCCTGCGGGACGCCCCGGCCCGGCACCGCTCCTCGGCCCGCCACGTCACGCTGGGCACCCCGCACAGCGAGGAGTACCGGCGGCTGGCGGCGGAGATGCTGTCGGAGGTCGAGCTGTCGGACCTCGGCGCGCGCACGGACGGGGAGCTGAACGAGGCGATGGGCCGGCTCGTCCGCTACGAACAGCAGGTCTCCCTGCACCGGCAGCGGCTCCAGCGCACGGCCGACGACTGCAGCGCGGAGATCGCCCGCCGTTATCGCGAGGGCGAGGCGCAGGTGGACGACCTGCTGCTGTGACGCCGGCCGCCGGGGCGCGGCGGGTGGCCGTCGGGGCGGGGAAAACGCCGCGACACCCCCGCCGGACCGCGCCTACCGTGAAGGCATGACCCGCGCCGCTGACATCGACGTCCGCCCGATCACCGAGGCCGAGCTCACCGACTGGCACCGTGCCGTGAACACCGGGTTCCTGCGGGAACCCACCCTCACCGAGGAGCAACTGTCCGCGCGCCGGACCTGGTTCGTCCCCGGGCGGGTCCAGGGGGCCTTCGACGGGGACCGCTGTGTCGCCACCTTCCGCTCCTTCGACCAGCGGCTCACCGCGGTCGGCGGCGCCGCCCTGTCCGCCGACGCCATCACCAACGTGACCGTCTCGCCCACCCACCGCCGCCGCGGCCTGCTCGGCCGGATGATGGAGCGGGACCTGGCCGCCGCCCGGGAGCGCGGGGACGCCGTCGCCACCCTCATCGCCGCCGAGTACCCGATCTACGGCCGGTTCGGCTTCGGCCCCGCCACCACGATGGCCGAGTGGACGGTCGACGTGCCCCGCGCCGGCCTCGACCCCCGCTGGTCCGGCCCCGAGGACGGCGGCCGGATCGACCTCGTCGACGCCGCCGACGTCCGCAAGCTCGGCCCCGAACTGCACGAGCGGCTGCGCCGCGTCCAGCCCGGCGCGGTCTCCCGCGACGACCTGTGGTGGCGGGCGACCACCGGCCAGGTGCTGTTCTTCAGCACCTTCCTGGAGCCCCACTACGCGGTCTACCGCTCGCCGTCCGGCGAGGTGGAGGGCATGGTGGCGTACACCGCCGACGACCACTGGGGCGACGGCAAGCAGCCGCTGAACACGGCGAAGGTGAAGTGGCTGATCGGCGTCTCGCCGGCGGCCGAGCGCGCGCTGTGGCGCTACTTGTGCTCCATCGACTGGATCACCACCGTCAAGTCGGGCTGGCGGGCCCCCGACGACCTGCTGCCGCACGTCCTGCCCGACCCGCGCGCGGCCAGGATCACCAGCCAGGCGGACTGGCTGTGGGTGCGCATCCTGGACGTCGTGGCGGCCATGGGGGCGCGGACGTACGGGGGCGCCGGGTCGCTGGTGCTGGACGTCGTCGACGGCGGCGGGCGCTATCGCGTGGAGGCGGACGCGGACGGTTCGGGGGCCTGCGCGGCCACCACCGACGGCGTCGATCTCACCCTGAACCTCTCCGACCTGGCCACCCTCTGGCTCGGCGACGAGTCCGCCGTACGGCTCGCCGCGCTCGGCCGGGTCCGGGAAGAACGAGCGGGCGCCGCCCGTATGGCCGACGCCCTGCTGCGTACGTCCAGGCGGCCCTGGTGCCCGGATCTGTTCTGATCCCCCTTCGCCGACGGCAGGCCCTGTCCGTGGTGCTCATCCGTAGCGTGCTGTTCGGTTGTGGTTGTTGTGCGGCGGTGCCGGCGGAACGGGCTCCCGGCTCCCCTCCGGAAGGAAGCCCGATCTGCCGTGTCATGCACCTCGGATCGCCAACCCCCAGTAGTTGCAACCATGTTGCGGAAGTTGGCGACCAACTCCACTGTACTTATCACCGTGGAGACGCGTCTCATAACCACCTTCCGGTGAACTGCCCAAAGATGGCGGGAAGTTGTACTGTTTGGCCGTGGACCCGAAACACGCCTCCGCCAATGGGCGGACGAGGTCACCGCGGCCACAGACGTCACATCGAGACGTGGCCGACGAGCTGCGCGCCCGGATCAGGTCGGGCGAACTGCGGCCCGGCCAGCGCATGCCCACCCAGGCCCGGCTGTCCGACGAGTTCGGCGTGGAGCGGGGGGTGGTGCGGCAGGCGCTGCGGATCCTGCAGGGCGAGCACCTGCTCACCAATGTCTCCAAGGGCAGCCCGGCCACCGTCGCCGCGGACCCGGTCAGCGCCCTGACCGGCCCCGGAGCCCCGCCGCAGCCCACCATGGTGGCCCTCGGGCCGCGGATCGGGTCCGCCTTCGCCGCCGGGCACGTGGAGATCGACGCCCTGTGCCTGACCGCCGTGTCGCTCACCCTCGCCATCGGTGAGCCGCTGCGCCAGATCCACGCCGGACGGCTGAAACCGGCCAAGGTCGACGTCCGCGTCCTGCTGCCGAGCCGGGACATCCACCTCGCCTTCCCGGCCGCCGTGGACGACACCGGGACGGACCGGCTGCGCCTGCGCTGGCTCGCCCAGCGCAACGCCCAGGGCCGGGTGCTCCGGCACAACCTGCTGGCCCTGCGGGCGACCCACGGCATCGACGTCCACGTCACCTTCCGCGCCCTGCCCTTCACCCCGCCGGTGAAGCTGTACCTGCTCAACGGCGTGGAGGCACTGTTCGCCTACTACACGGTGACGCGCCGCGCGGAGGAGATCGACCACGAGTTCCTGGAGATGTACGACGCCCGGGGCATCCAGTCGATGCTGTTCGCCTTCGAGCAGGGTGCCGCGCTGCGCGACACGACCTTCGTGCAGCAGTCCCACCTGTGGTTCGACTCGCTGTGGGAGACGATCAGTTCGGAGCTGGTGCTCACGAGCTGATCATCCCCCGCGGCGGGCGATCCGGGTGCGGTCCGGTCATAGGGCGGGCCCCGAGACCAGCAGCGCGAGCACCACGGCGCCCGCGGAACTGACGGCCGGGCTCTTGGCCTTGATGCCTATGGTGAGCAGCAACAGCCCGACGAGGCCGGTCGTCCCGTATTGAACTTCGATAGCCTGTTCGATGCCGACGACGAGAACCGCGGCGAGGAGGGCGATGGCAGGCACGGTGTTCCCCCTTCTGGTGTTCCAATCTGAGGTAAAGCTTCCGCCAACTCGACCAAGTTGGTACCAACTCTGCTTATGTTGTCCCCACTTGGTTACTACTCATAAACAAGTCGCGAGCAACTCCACGTAGATGGAGTGGAGTTGTAGCGTTTGGTCGTGGCCCAGGAGAACGTGGCAGTGAACGGCAGCAGAAGGCTCTCCCCGCAGGAGATCGCCGACATCCTGCGGGAACGCATCCGCGCGGGAGAACTCAAGGCGGGCGACCGCCTGCCCACCCAGGCGGAACTCGCCGAGGAGTTCGCGGTGGAGCGCGGCACCGTCCGGCAGGCGCTGCGCGCGCTCCAGGAGGACGGCCTGCTCAGCAACGTCAGCAAGGGCAGCCCGCCGCGGGTCGCCGCCCCGGCCCCCGTGAGCGGGGAGCCCAAGCCGACCATGGTCGGACTCGCCCCCCGGCTGGTGGCGGCGTTCGCGGCCCGCGAGGTCCGGGTGGACGTCGTCTGCCACACCGCCGAGACCCTGCTGATGGCGCTCGGCGAACCGCTGCGCCACATCCACGAGGGCACGCTCGCCCCGGAGTCGATCGACGTACGCATCCTGCTGCCCTCCCGTGAGATCGCGCTGGCCTTCCCCCGCTCGGTCCAGGACCAGGGCGAGGAGGATCCCGTCCACAAGCGCTGGCTGGAGATGCGCAACGCCCAGGCGCAGGTCCTGCGCCACAACCTCCTGGCGGTCCGCTCCACCCACGGCATCGACGTCCACGTCACCATCCGCGCCCTGCCGTTCACCCCGCCGGTGAAGCTGTACCTGCTCAACGGCGAGGAGGCGCTGATCGGCTACTACGTCGTCACCGAGCGGGCCGAGGAGCACGAGGGCGCGACCCTGGAGATGTACGACGCGCTGGGCGCCGCGTCCCTGCTCTTCTCCTTCGACAGGCAGACCGAGGAACGGGACGGGGCATTCGTGACGGAATCCCAGAAGTGGTTCGACGCCCTCTGGGAAACCATCTCGACGGAGTCGACACTCTCCTAGTGACCTCTGAGACGCAGGCTGAAGCGGTGACGAAGCGGACCGAGGGCGCCCCCGAGGGGCTGGGCGACCTGATCGGGCGCGCCCGGGTGGTCCTGTGGGACTTCGACGGCCCGGTCTGCCGGCTGTTCGCCCGGCACCGGGCCGAACGGGTCGCCACCGACCTGGTGGACTGGCTGGCGGCACGCGGTCTGCGCGGTCTGCTCACCGAGGGCGAACGCGAGTCCCCCGACCCCCATCTCGTCCTGCGCGCGGTGGACCGCAGGCACCCGGGCAGCGATCTGGTCGAGGAACTGGAGGAGTACCTGACCAAGGAGGAGCTGAAGGCCACCTCCTCCGCGATGCCCACGCCGTACGCGGACCCGCTGATCCGCACCTGGACCGCGATGGGCTCACGGCTGGCCATCGCCACCAACAACTCCCCCCGGGTGGTGCGCACCTACCTCGCCGGCCGCGGGCTGACCTCCTGCTTCAGCCCGCACATCTACGGCCGCACCCAGCAGCTCAACCACCTCAAGCCACACCCCCACTGCCTCAACCGCGCCCTGAACGCGATGGGCGCGGCCCCCGGGGACGCCCTGATGATCGGCGACACCCCCTCCGACTACCTCGCCGCCCGCGCCGCCAGCGTCCCCTTCCTCGGCTACGCCCGCAACGAACGCAAGGCAAGCCTCCTGCGCGAGGCCGGAGCGACCATGCTGATCGACTCCTTGCACCCGGTCCTGACGAACCTCAGAAACTCCGGCTGACAGTCCTATTGGAGGGCAAGCGGTACGGTCCTTCTGTGAACAAGGAGTTCGAGAGGGTTGCCGGGGCGCTCAGAAACCGGATAACGGACGGAACCTATTCACTGGGGGCTTCACTCCCGTCCCAACGAGACCTCGCATCCGAGTTCGGCGTCTCCCGCGACACGGTGCAGCGGGCGCTGCGCAACCTGGTCGGCGAAGGCTGGATCCAGTCACGGCAGGGCAGCGGATCCCGAGTGATCAAGAATCAGCGCATCCAGTCCACCGCCCCCAAGGCGACCCGGTACTACGGTGGTGCCACGCTGGGCCCGCTCATCAGTGAGGCGTTCGAACGCTCCGAAGTCACCCTGGACGTCTACACATTGACCTCGGAATCACTGGACGCGCATATCCGCCTCCAAGTGGAGCGCATCCGGGGCGGCTTCATCCAACCCCGGCACATCACCTTGCGCATGCTGCTCCCCGGCGAGGGGGAGCAGCTTCCCTATCCCCGGGCTCGCGACGACGCGAGTGATCCGCGTCCGGGGCAACGCCTGCGGGCCGTCACCAGGCGTCACACGGACTCCTTGCGGAGCCAGCTGAAGGCCCTCCGGACCGAGATGCTCGTCCCTTCGGTCGACTTCGAGGTCCGGCACACCTCGCTCGTCCCGGCCTTCAAGCTCTACCTCCTGAACGGGACCGAGGCACTGCACGGAATGTACGAGGTCATCCCGCGCCCCATGGAACTGGACAGCGGCGAAGTGATCGACTCGCTCGACGTGCTGGGCCTCGGCGCGACCCTGACCCACCACGTCAAGAACGAGGACCGCAACTCCGCGGGATCGGTTTTCGTCGACAGTATGCAGGCGTGGTTCAACTCGGTTTGGGACCGGCTTTCGGAGTAGGACAAGTACCGGGATTCCTGTTCGCCGTGCGCTAGCATTCGCCGAACCGCCTGAGCAACCGCTCCGTTGCGTGCGTATGGAGGCAGAGCGGCCCACCACCCTTTGCGGCTGCTCAAGTCCCGATCCGGGCGTGCCTGATACAACCTGCGATCTGCGTTCCTTCCTTCTGGTTTTTGCGAGCGACACACCGGAGCAACCGTGGGTGCACCACCCATTCCTCATCCCTGTCCAGGGAAGAGTGCCCTTTCGCAGATGCTCTGGCCTTTCTTGCAGCAGGCCACAGAGCAGGGCAAATCAGACCGCGGACATCACAACCAGAACTACGTCCTGCCCGCAACGGAAGCCGTCGCTGGCCGCCTGGGCGTCCCGGCCGGGACATCGGTGACAGTACGGATACGTCGCCCCTACGCACTTCCCGTGGTCATCAGGACCTGGGAGGACGAAGGGGCGGTCCTTGACGCGGTGAACGGAGTGCTGCCCTCACCGAAGCGCCTGCTCAAGACGGCCGACTTCGCAATCCACAGCTATGTGGAGGGAGTCCCCCTCTCCAGTGTCTGCGCCAACGGCAAGCCGGTGGACACCCTGCTGGTGAAGGCGCTCGCCAACCTGCTGGCCCGGATGACCGGGGTCCGGAAGGCTGCGCTGCCGCCGCTGCCGTCCCAGTGGCCACAGGACGACCGGGACAGCCAGGGATTCCTGCGGACGCTCGCACGCCTGGCTGACCAACAGATCCGCAGGTCCAACTGGTCCCAGTTCGGCGGCCTGTTCGCTGCACTCGGCATTCCCGAGGACGCCATGATCCGGTTGGCCGCACGGGTGCCCACGATGGCGCGACGGCCGTACAGTCTGCTCCACGCCGACCTGCACCGCGACAACCTGATCATGTCCTACGCGGGCGACCCACCGCTCATCTGCGTGGACTGGGAACTGGCGACCTACGGCGATCCCCTCCATGACCTGGCGATCCACCTGGTTCGTATGCAGTACCCGAAGGACCAGTGGGATGAGGTCATCGAAGCCTGGGCGGTGGAGATGGAAAGAATCCGTCCCGCGGCGGTCAACGGTCTGGGCAAGGACCTGCGCCACTACGTTGCCTTCGAGCGGGCGCAGTCGGTCTTCCCCGACGTGATGAGATCCGCCAAGGCCCTTGAACGCGCGACCGGTCAGAAGGATCTGGATGCCGCGACTGCCGAGGTACTCCGGGCACTTGAGACAGCTGCCGAGCCACTCGGGCTCAGGAATGTGCCTGGTGAGGCCGAGGTTGAGCGGATCCTCTTCCGCTGGCGGGAAGCGCGCACCGGCGGACGGGGATTGCGGGCGCAGATCGGGTGGGATGCGGACGGGCGCGTACCGGAACATCGCGACTTCCCGCGTGACACCGTGCTTCACGCCTTGTACGCGGAGGGCGCGGCACCGGCCAGCAGGGTGTTCAAGGGCACGGGCAATCTGAATACGGTGGTTGAGGTGCCGGAAATCGACTTTCCGGTCGTAGTGCGCCGCAAAGTGCCGAACGTGTCCCGACGGGAACGCGGATTTCTCAGTGAGCACGCCGTACTGCGGGCGATCGAGCAGTCCGGGGTCGCCGTCGCCGCACCCAAGTCTCTTGCTCTTGGCGTTGGCTACCAGGGTGAGACGTTTGCCATCCACACGTACGAAGGGCCGCGTGACGGAAGCCGGCCGCCCGACCATCCGGTGCACGGCCTGCTGCCGCACGAGGCCGACCGCCTTGTGGACCAGCTCTGCGAGCTGACGCGGGTCAATTACCGAGAGGTCGATCCTGCGGCCGGTGAGGGCCGCTTCTATGCCTGGCTGAGCGAGCAACTTGTCACACTCGTGGCAGACCTGCCCAAGGAGTCGCAGCAACTGGCCCGATCGCTGGGTCTTCCCGAGGCTTCGCGGTTGCACCAGATGCTGGCCCGGCACACGGTGAGGGAGCGTGCCCCCGCCCTGCTGCACGGCGACCTGAACCCCTGGAACCTGGTGCGGCGATCCGATGAACGGGCGCTCACCCTCATCGACTGGGAGATGGCTGTCGTAGGCGATCCGCTCTACGACCTGGTTCGGCATATGCACCTCACGCCGACGAAGCCCGAGATCCGTAGCCGGATGTTCCGGCGGTGGGAGGAGAAGCTCGGGGAGGAGTTCACGGTTGGCTGGACCCATGACCGGCCGGTCTACCGATTGATCGAGATCGTGCGCTCGGCCTACGTGGACCTCGACCGGCTCGTCACAGGAGCGAGCCTCGACGCCCCGAACGTCCGCCGCGCCGTCGATTCGTACGCGATGACCTTGGCGGCCGCGATCGGCGCCCTGGGTCTGCCCGCGCGTCCGACGGCGAATCCCTATCTTGCCCGGGCCCTGGCCTGAGAGGACCATGGCGGGACCGAACGCAGCCATGGCCAGGGGTGTATGACGCGCCGTCGTGCTCCGTGGCGGAAGCCGAAGGGGGCGCCCATGTCGGGTCGGGGGAGTGGAACGGGCGAGGGTAGTGCGCGCCGGCGGTTACGGCGGTTCCAGGAGCGCTTCGAGTCCGTGGTCACCCGGGTTCTGCTGCTGGGGATCTTCGCGACGGGGCTGACCGCCCAGTTCATCCAGCCGGTCGGCGATGCCCTGGAGGGCAAGGCCTACCTGGGCGGCGCGTTGCTCAGCCTTGTCGGGTACGTGCTCTACGACCAGGTGAAGGAGCTGTCCGCGTCGGTTCGAGCCCCGTCCCGGGTGATGGTGAACTCCTCCGAACTCGGCACGTTCGTCAAGGACGCCTTCCACGCGCGGAACGTGGAGATCAGCTTCCTCGGCTACACCGGCGAGACCCTCTACAACGCTCTCTACCACCGCCTGGACGACCTTCTCGACCAGGCGGGACCGACCCGGCGGGTCGTCATCCGGATGCTGGTTCCGGATTTCGGCGAGCGGATGATCGTTCCCTCGAAGGTGGGCGACGGCGACGTGCCGGAGGACGACGAGGAGTTCCGCAAGCGCATGGAGCGGCGGTGCCGGGAGTACGACAACATCCTGTCGGAGCTGGCCGAACGGCTCACCCGCGCGGGGAGGATCACCGTGCACAGCGAGTACCGCCTCTACCCGGGCATTCCCAGGGACAAGATATGCATCTTCAACCGGGAACTGGTCCTCCACGGCCTCTACGACCTGTCCGCCCGGATGCGCCTGCACCACCTGGGCGACGAGTACTACGACCCCAAGGGCTTTCGCACGGATCTGAACGTCTGGTCCCGGGAAGGAACGGCTGCCGCGGAGGCGGCCGTCTCCGTCTGGAACAAGCACTTCGACGATCTCTGGTCGCTGGCGAAGCAGCCGGCGTGGCGGTCGAGCACGGTTTCCTGAAGCTCCCGCCGCCGTTCTGCGGGATGCTGGTCGGGATGATCCTCTTCCTCGATGTCGACGGGACGTTGTTGCCCTTCGGCGGCCCGGGACCCTACCCCGAGTTCGAGGCGCCGCTGCCGGCGGCCCTCGCCGGGAACCCACTGCTCGCCCGGGTCGACCCCGCCCTCGGGCCGCGGCTGGCCGGGCTGGGCTGTGAGCTGGTGTGGGCCACGACCTGGCTGGACGACGCCAACACCTGCCTGGCGCCCCGGCTCGGACTGCCCGCGCTGCCGACGGTGGACTGGCCGGAGGACCGGGAGCCGCCCGACGGGCTGCACTGGAAGACGCTCCCGCTGACGGACTGGGCGGCCGGGGAGCCCTTCGTCTGGGTCGACGACGAGATCCGCGCCGCCGACCGGGACTGGGTGGCCGCCCGGTACCCGGGCCCCGCCCTGCTCCACCGCGTCGACCACCGCGCCGGCCTGACCGGCGCGGACTTCGACGCGCTGGAGCGGTGGATCACCACCTACGGGATCAGCGGGCCTGCCGAGGCGACAGGTCCGTGACGTGCACGAGGCCGTCCGATTCGTGGATCAATGAGCCTGCCGGGCCAGCAGGTCCGTGACGCGGACGAACCCGTCCGAGCCGTGGCCCTCGGCGACGACCCGGCGTGCCTGGCCCTCGACGACGCGCATCAGGCTCGCGTCGATGCCGTGCGACTCCGAGGCGTGCACGATGTGCGACATCGTGGACACCGCCGAGGTGATCGGGTTCAGCTCCCCGGAGTACGTGCCGTCGTCGACGTCCCCGGCGAACTCCGCGAACAGCGGCGGCAGGATCGCGCCGATGCCCTGCGCGAAGGGCGCCAGCTCCCGCGCGGTGACCCCTTCGGCGCGGGCCACCGCGAGGGCGTGCGCGTAGCCGGCCATCGCCGTCCAGAAGATGTCGAGCAGGGCGATGTCGTAGGCGGCGGCCCGGCCGATGTCCTCGCCCAGGTGGGTGTGGGTGCCGCCGAGCGCGGCGAGCAGCGGGTGGTGACGCTCGTACAGGTCCTTCGGGCCGCTGAGGATGAAGACCGCGTCGGGGGTGCCGATCGACGGCGTCGGGGTCATGATCGCGCCGTCCAGGTACGCGATCGCGTGCTCGTCCGCCCAGGCCGCCGTGGACCGGGCGCGGTTCGGGGTGTCGGCGGTGAGGTTGACGAGCGTGCGGCCTTTGAGGGCGTCGGTGACGTCGTCCCGGCGCAGGACCGCGTCGGAGGCGTCGTAGTTCACCACGCAGACCACGGTCAGCGGGCTCGCGGCGACCGCCTCCGCCGCCGAGCCGGCGGCCGTGGCGCCGCGGGCGACCAGGTCGGCCTCGCGGCCGGGCGTGCGGTTCCAGACCGTGGTCCGCACCCCGGCGTCCAGGAAGGCCCCGGCCAGCGCGCGGCCCATCGGACCCAGACCGAGGACGGTGACGGCAGACTGGTCGTCGTACGTGGACATGCTTCCTCAACTCCCATACCTACGCAGTTGCTCATGAACATTCGTGAGAAAAGGGGCGATGATGACGCGCAGCCGTGCCAAGGATTCGAACGTCTGCGGAGTGACCGCCGCCATTGCGGTGATCGACGGAAAGTGGAAGACGAGCGTCCTGTGGCTGCTGGAGTCGGGCCCGCTCCGGCCCGGTGAGCTGCGGCGCGCGCTGCCCGGACTCAGCGAGAAGGTGCTGACCCAGGCGCTGCGCGAGATGGTGGAGGACGGCCTGGTGCACCGCGAGGTGCATGACGTGCTCCCGTTGAAGACGGTCTACTCGCTGACCGCCTTCGGCCGTGAACTCTCCGAGCTCCTCGGTCCCCTCTCCGACTGGGGTCACCGCCGGCTGGAGCGGCTGGCGGCTTCCTGATCAGGTGCGTCCAGCCTCGCGGGTGGGCGGAGCCGTGCCAAGTACCCACAAAAAGGTGGGTACGACGAAGCGGGGTGCGGGGCTGCCCCACCCCAGGGGCGAGACCGGGCGGCCCCGGCGCCGGTGATCTACTCCGTCGGCCGCTGGTTGCCCGAGCCCTGTTGAACGACGCCTGTGAGGACCCGGAGAAGGCTCCGGGAAGTGATCCGGGTCACGCCGTGTCACAGATCCGAGGGCCGCGGTGTCTCCATGCCGAAGCGACGGACACGGACCGAGGAGGCGGCGATGGAGAACATCGAGATCGTGGTGGTCGGCGGCGGATACGCCGGAGTGATGGCGGCCAACCGGCTCACCCTGCGCGAGGGGGTACGGGTCACCGTGGTCAATCCGCGGGAGACCTTCGTGGAGCGGATACGGCTGCACCAGTTGGTGGGCGGCTCCGACGACGCCGTCGTCGCGTACCGCGAGGTGCTGGCCGAGGGGGTGCGGCTGGTGGTGGACGCCGTGGACCGGATCGACGCCGCCGGACGCTGCGTGGAGCTGGCGTCGGGCCTGCGGCTCGGCTACGACCACCTCGTCTACGCCGTGGGCAGCGGCAGTACCGCGACCGGGGTGCCCGGGGTGGACGAGTTCGCCCGTCCGCTGGCCACCCTGGAGGAGGCGGACCGGCTGCGGTCGGTGCTCCTCGACACCCCCCGGTCGGCCCCGGTCACCGTCGTCGGATCCGGTCCGCTCGGCCTCGAGACCGCCACCGAACTGGCCGAGGAGGGCCGCTCGGTGACCCTGGTCTGCGGCGGGGAACTCGGCCCGTACCTGCACCGGCGGGGCCGGCGTTCGGTCGCCCGGCGGATGGCCGCGCTCGGGGTGACGGTCCTGGACGGCCCGGGCAGCCGCGCCGCCGAGGTCACCGCGGACCTCGTCCGGCTGGAGGACGGCCGTGAGGTGCCCAGCGAGGTGACCGTGTGGACGGCCGGGTTCGGCGTGCCGGATCTCGCCGCGCGCAGCGGGCTGAGCACCGACGCCATGGGCCGGCTGCTCACCGACGAGACGCTGACCAGCGTGGACGACCCCCGTATCGTCGCGGCCGGCGACTGCGCCGCGCCCTCGGACCTGCCGCTGCGGATGAGCTGCCAGTCGGCGATACCGCTCGGCGCCCAAGCCGCCGACACGGTGCTCGGGAGGATCGACGGCAAGGAGCCCGCGACCCTCAACCAGACCTTCGTCGGCCAGTGCATCAGCCTCGGCCGCGCGGCGGGCATCGTCCAGTTCTCCCGCCGCAACGACGTCGCCGTGTGGCTCCACCTCGGCGGGCGCCCCGGCGCGAAGGTGAAGGAATACGTCTGCGTGGGCACCGTCAAGTACCTGTCCGGCGAGGCCCGCAAGCCGGGCTCGTACCGTCTGCACAAGGTCCCGGGCACCCCGGAGCGCAAGAGGCTGCTGCGGTCCCGGAGCGAGGACGGACAGACCGCCGCCTCCGCCTCCGTCGAGCACACGGTCTAGGCCGCGGCCGAACCGGGGAGTGTCCCGTCATGAGTGATCACGCCACCGACCCGGCGACCGAGGCCTTCGTCGCCCACCGCAACCTGCTCTTCACCGTCGCCTACGAGATGCTCGGCTCCGCCGCCGACGCGGAGGACGTGCTCCAGGAGACGTGGCTGCGGTGGGTCCGCCTCGACCTGGACCAGGTGCGCGACCACCGCGCCTACCTGGTGCGGATCACCACCCGGCAGGCCCTCAACCGCCTGCGCACGATGCAGCGCCGCAAGGAGGCCTACGTCGGCCCCTGGCTGCCGGAACCCCTGCTGACCACGCCGGACGTGGCCGAGGACGTCGAACTCGCCGAGAGCGTCTCGATGGCGCTGATGCTGGTCCTGGAGACACTCGCGCCGACCGAACGGGCCGTCTTCGTCCTGCGGGACGTCTTCGACGTCAGCTACGACGAGATCGCCGCCGCCCTCGACAAGAGCCCCGCGGCCGTGCGCCAGATCGCCCACCGGGCCCGGCAGCACGTCGAGGCCCGCCGACCCCGCGAGTCGGTCTCCGAGAGCCGCACCCGAGCGGCCCTCGACTCCTTCCGGCGCACCCTCGAAACCGGCGACCTCCAGGGCCTGCTGGACGTCCTCGCCCCCGACGTCGTCCTCATGGCCGACGGCGGCGGAGTGAAGCAGGCCGCGGTCCGGCCGATCGTCGGCGCCGACCGGGTCGGCCGCTACTTCGTCGGCAACATGGCCAAGGCCCGGGTCGAGGTCGCCTACGAGGCCACCGTGGTGAACGGCCACCCCGCCTTCGCCGTCCTCCTGGACGGCGTCACCGACGGCATCATGGCGGTCCGCGTCGAGGACGACCGCATCACCGGCATCTACTACGTCCGCAACCCCGAGAAACTGACCCGGATCGACTCCGAGACCCCACTGACCCGGCACTGACGCCCTCCCGGCATGACATGGCGCACTATTGCAAGCGGGTGCTTGCAATAGTTAGCGCGAGTGGGGCAAGGTGGGGGCATGGCAACACTCAACGTCGGCAATCTCGGTGAGTACCTGCGCGAGCAGCGGCGAAACGCCCAGCTCTCGCTGCGGCAGCTCGCCGACGCCGCCGGGGTGTCCAACCCGTATCTCAGCCAGATCGAGCGCGGCCTGCGCAAGCCGAGCGCGGAGGTCCTCCAGCAGGTCGCCAAGGCCCTGCGGATCTCCGCCGAGACGCTGTACGTGCGGGCCGGGATCCTCGACGCCGAGCGCGACCGCGACGAGGTCGAGACGCGTGCCGTCATCCTCGCCGACCCCACGCTCAACGAGCAGCAGAAGACCGCGCTGCTCCAGATCTACGAGTCCTTCCGCAAGGAGAACGGCTTCGGGATCACGGCGGACGAGGACGTCATGGCGGGCACCGGACCCGGCCATGCCGCCGGGCCCGTCCGGCTCGACGGCACCCGCACGGCCGGTGACGGCGACGACGCCGTCGTCCAGGACCCACAGGACACCGAAGACCCGCGGGAACCACGGCAGTCGGCCGGCTGAGCCGGGAGACCGGCCGCCGCCGCACCGGCCCGCGGGACGCACCACCAAAACCCTCATCTGCCAAGCGACCCGGGAGAACCATCACCATGGCCATCACCGACGACCTCCGCAAGACCTTCAGCGACCCCACCCCGCTCTACTTCGCCGCAGGCACCGCCGACCTCGCCCTCCAGCAGGCCAGGAAGGTCCCCGGCCTGGTGGAGCAGCTGCGCACCGAGGCCCCGGCCCGCTTCGAGTCCGTACGCGCCACCGACCCCAAGGCCGTCCAGGAGAAGGCCGCCGCGCGCGCCAAGGAGGCCGGGGCCCGCGTCAAGGAGCGCCAGGAGACCCTCCAGGCCAAGGTCGGCGAGTTCATCAACACCCTCGACGGGGACCTGAAGAAGCTCGGCACCCACCTCGACGCCGACCTGAAGAAGTTCGGCGAGTCGGCCCAGGACCTCGCGCTGCGCGGGGTCGGCGTGGCCGCCGAGTACGCCGTGAAGGCGCGCGAGACCTACGAGAAGGTCGCCGAGCACGGCGAGCAGGCGGTGAAGACCTGGCGCGGCGAGGCCGCCGAGGGCATCGAGGACATCGCCGTGGCCGTGGAGCCGAAGGCCGAGCCGGTCGCGGCCGAGCCGAAGCCCGCGCCGGCCGCCGAGCCCAAGCCCGCCGCGGCCGCCGCCGCGGCGAAGAAGCCCGTGGCCAAGAAGTCCGCGCCGCGCAAGAGCACCGCGAAGAAGACCACCCCGCCCGCGAAGTAACGACTTCCGGGGCGACGACCGCACGACGGGCCGGGCACTTAACGCGTGCCCGGCCCGTTGTCGGGGTATCGCGCCAGCGGTTGCGGGTACGGTGACCGCGTAGGGACGAGCCGAGTCGGGTGGTGGACGTTGTGCTGATGCAGGGCTTCGCAAACTTCATGTGGCTGTTGAGCATGGCCCTGATCCTTTTCAGCGGCTTCGCGCTGATCGACGCCGCCACGCGGCGTGAGGACGCCTACCGCGCCGCCGACAAGAAGACCAAGCCGTTCTGGCTGATCATCCTCGGGATCGCCTTCGTGGTGAACCTGATCTTCAACATCCTGTCGTTCCTGCCGATCATCGGCCTGATCGCGACGATCGTCTACATGGTCGACGTCCGCCCGGCACTCCGCTCCCTCCCGGGCGGCGGCCGCAACACCCGCAGAGGCTCCAGCAGCGACGGCCCCTACGGCCCCTGGAACGGCGGCCGCTGACCCCCGCCCCGGCCTGCCATTTCAACCCAGGCCCGGTGAACCCACCCAGGGGCGCGGGGAACTGCGCGACCAGCCACGACGCACGGTCAGCCGACAACGCCCGAAGCCGGCTCAGGCCGCGTGTCCGGACGCTCGGCAAGTCATCCCACCCAGGGGCGCGGGGAACTGCGCGACCAGCCACGACGCACGGTCAGCCGACAACCGCCCGCCACGGCCCGTGGACACGCGGGGAACTGCGCGACCAGCCACAACACACCGTCAGCCGACAACCCCGAAAGCCCACTCAGGGCGCCCGATCCAGCAGCAGCACCGCAACGTCATCCGTCAGCTCACCCCCGTTGAGCTCCCGAACCTCCGAGACCGCGGCCCGCAACAACGCCTCCCCCCGCAGCCCTTCCGCCAGCTGACGCCGGACCATGGACACCATCCCGTCCTGCCCCAACCGCTCCCGCCCCGGCCCGATCCGCCCCTCGATCAGCCCGTCGGTGTAGAGCATCAGACTCCACTCCGCCCCCAGCTCCACCTGCATCCGAGGCCACCGGGCCCCCGGCAGCAGCCCGAGCGCGGGCCCGTTGTTGTCGTACGGCAGCAGCTTGGCCGCCCGCCCGGGCCGGGCCAGCAGCGGCGAGGGATGACCGGCCAGGCAGAGCCCGGCCCGCCGCCCGTCGGGCGCGATGTCCACCGTGCAGAGCGTCGCGAAGATCTCCTCGTCCGACCGCTCGTGCTCCAGCACCTGCTGAAGCGTCCCGAGCAGTTCGTCCCCGCACAGTCCCGCCAGGGTCAGCGCCCGCCAGGCGATCCGCAGCTCGACACCGAGCGCCGCCTCGTCGGGCCCGTGCCCGCAGACGTCCCCGATCATGGCGTGCACGGTGCCGTCCGAGGTGCGCACGACGTCGTAGAAGTCACCGCCGAGCAGCGCCCGCGACCTGCCGGGCCGGTACCGCGCGGCGAACCGCAGCGAGGAGCCCTCCAGCAGCGGCGTGGGCAGCAGCCCGCGCTCCAGCCGGCGGTTCTCCTGGGCCCGCACCCGGCCCTCGGCGAGCCGCCGCTCCGCGGAGTCGGAACGTTTCCGCTCCACCGCGTACCGGATCGCGCGGCTCAGCAGCCGGCCGTCCAGCTCGTCGCGGAGGAGGTAGTCCTGGGCGCCCACCCGTACCGCCTCCTCGCCGCGCTCGGCGTCGCCGGTGGCGGTGAGGGCGAGCACGGCGTGCCGGGGCGCGAGCTCCAGCACGTGCTTGAGCACGGCGAGCTCGTCGCTGTCGTCGCCGCGGCCCGGCGCGGGCAGCGCGAGGTCCAGCAGGATGCAGTGGACGTCGTCGGTGAGCAGCCGCTCGGCCTCGGTGAGGTTGCGCGCGGAGCGGACCCGGATCGGCTTGCCGGACCGGTCCAGCAGCTCGGGCAGTACGGTGGAGCCGCCCGGGTCGTCCTCGATGAGCAGCAGCGTCAGGCTGGTGTGCGCGGTGCCGGTGGCACCGGTGGTGTGCGTGGTGTCGGTCTGCTCGGCCACGGCGCCCCGGTTCGGGGCGTGCTCGGCCGAGGGGCCGCCGGCTGTGGGCATGACCGCTTGCGCCAGACCACTCTCCACGGCCGGGATCGCTCTCTGCCGCGGTACGGGTACGGGCATTGTCCTGGGTTCCTTCCCTCCCCCCGAGGGCACGGTGGGGCGAGGGACCTCGACCCACCGACGGGGACCATAGCGGTAGTCGGTGCCGCAAAGGAATGGCGCAGGCCACCCGGTTCGGCGCCAGGCCACTGTCATATGCCGCGTTCCGTAGCGCAGTTGGGCAGCCCGACCCGGCCCGGGCAATGACGAAGGTCACGTCCGCCCGTGTTCCGGCAGGGGTCTTGGGGTGCGGTCGGTCATGTGGCCCCCGTCACCGCCGGGGTTCTTTGGGTGACTTCGCTCTCAGATGTCCGGTCTCACGACCGCGAGGATCGGCATGGAGCCGGCCCCCGCGACGGTCACCGTCCGCCCGGGCCGCGGAGCGTGCACGATGGCGCCGTCGCCGACGTACATGCCGACATGGCTGGCGTCGTCGTTGTAGATGATGAGGTCACCGGGCCGCATGTCCTCGACGGCGATGCGCTTGAGCTGCTTCCACTGTTCCTGCGAGGTGCGCGGGATGGGCTGTCCGGCCGCCGCCCAGGCCTGCGAGGTCAGTCCGGAGCAGTCGAAGGTGTCGGGCCCCTCGGCACCCCATTCGTACGGCTTGCCCAACTGCGCGGTGGCGTAGGCCACGGCCTTCCTGCCCTGCGCGGACGCCTCGCCGTCGATCGCGTCGAGGATGCCGGAGTCCAGCCACTCGGTCTGCGCCCGCAGGGCGGCCTGCCGTTCCAGTTCGGCGAGGCGCTCCTTCTCCTCCGCCTCCAGCTCCGACTCCAGCTTCTCGGCGGCCGCGATCTGCTTCTTGATCTTCTTCTTCGCCTTGGCCCTGTCCTTGCGGTTCGCCTCCAGCTTCTCCCACTGGGCGGAGGCGTCCTTGGCGTACTGCTCCAAGTCCTGCTGGGTGCGGTTCAGTTCGCCGAGCAGTCCCTTGGTGGCACGCTCGCCCTGGATCACCCGGCCGGCGCCGTCGAGGAACTCCTCCGGGTCGTCGCTGAGCACCAGGTGCGCCCCGTCGGGCAGCCCGCCGTTGCGGTACTGCGCGGCGGCCGCGGAACCGGCCCGCTTCTTCAGCTCGGCCAGCTTCTTCTTGCCCTTGACGATCTTCTGCGCCAGCGCCACGATCTCGGCCGACTGCCGCTCGGACTTGTCCTCGGCCAGGTTGTAGGCGTCGGTGGCGACGGAGGCGTCGTGGTAGAGGCGGTCCAGCTTCTTGCGTACGGCCTCAAGGTCCTTGTTGGTCACCGGGATCGGGGCCGCTGTCGAGGACGCGCTCGGGGTGGGTGCGGGAGTGGGGCTCGCGAACGCGGTCCCGGGTGCCGCCAGCACGGTCACCGCGCACACCACGGTGACGGCGATGGTGATGAGGCCGCGCCTGCCCGTACCCATACCTCTTCCCCCAACCTGATTTACCGTCAGTAACTTACGGTCACCCGGGGGATCGTGCCATGTCCCGGCCCAAAACGACAGAGGCGGCGCAACCTGCTCCTTCCCCCCGCTCCCGCCCCGGCATGACGATCTCCCCGCCTGTGTGACGAACGACTCACGGAGATCGTTCCCCCGCCCGCGGCACCCGGTTCGGAGTTGACGGCCCCCCATCTCCACGGCCCCCAGCCCCCGAACCCCCGCCCCCTCAGCCTCCCGGAGCCAACGCCCCCCACGCCAGCGTCACTTCCCCCTGCCGCCAGCGCCCCGGGCCGTCCAGCACCGGCCAGTCCGCCGAGAGTTCCCGCACCGTACGCATCCAGCGCTGGCGGGCGCCGTAGGAGGCGTAGGGCGCGGCGGCCGCCCAGGCGCGGTCGAAGTCGCGCAGGAACGCGTGCACCGGTTCACCGGGGACGTTGCGGTGGATGAGCGCCTTGGGCAGCCGCTCGGCGAGGTCCGAGGGCCGCTCCAGCGAGCCGAGCCGGGTCGCGAAGGTCACCGTGCGCGGCCCCTCCGGCCCGAGCGCGACCCAGACGTGCCGCCGCCCGATCTCGTCGCAGGTCCCCTCGACCAGCAGTCCGCCGCGTGAGCCGCCCCCGGCCGGCGCGAGCCGCGCGCACAGCCGCTCCCACACCTCGGCCACCTGCCGCTCGTCGTACTGCCGCAGCACGTTGGCGGCCCGGACGAGCATCGGCCGCTCCGGGACCGGGATCTCGAACCCGCCGTGCCGGAAGGCCAGCCCCTCGCGCTCGTAGGGGCGGGCCGCCGTGACCCGGGCCGGTTCGATCTCGACGCCGACCACGCGCACACGGGGTGCGACGGTGCGCAGCCGCCCGAGCAGTTCCACGGCGGTCCAGGGGGCGGCGCCGTAGCCCAGGTCGACCGCCACGGCCGTGCCGCCGGCCCGCCGCAGCTCGGCGCCGTGCGTCGCCGCGATCCAGCGGTCCATGCGGCGCAGCCGGTTGGGGTTGGTGGTCCCGCGCGTCACCGTTCCCACGGGGCGAGGGGTGGCGCGGGCTGTCATGCCTACGAGGGTATGCGTCCCGGCGCCTCCCCAAGGGACGCAGTCGACGGTCGAACGGTTGAGCGACTGCCGGTAATGATTCGGCAAAGAGCCCTCAGCTGGAAATGGAGTCGAACCCTCCGGCGTTGGACCCCCTGGAGGGCCCCGAACGGCCTCCCTCAGCCATGCCCGCAGCGAGGAGGAACGCCACGTGAGCCACTACGTCAGCAGGCTCGGGCGTCGCTCCGCGGCCGCCGCTCCCTCGCGGCTGCGGCTGCACCGCCGCCCCCGCCGGGTCGCGATGCTCTCCGTGCACACCTCACCGCTCCACCAGCCCGGCACCGGCGACGCCGGCGGCATGAACGTCTACATCGTGGAACTCGCGCAGCGCCTCGCCGCGATCAACATCGAGGTCGAGATCTTCACCCGCGCCACCACGGCCGCCCTCCCGCCCACCGTCGAGATGGCCCCCGGCGTCGTCGTCCGGCACGTCGACGCGGGCCCCTACGAGGGCCTAGCCAAGGAGGAACTCCCCGCCCAGCTCTGCGCCTTCACCCACGGCGTGATGCAGGCGTGGGCGGGCCACCGGCCCGGCTACTACGACCTCGTCCACTCGCACTACTGGCTCTCCGGCCATGTCGGCTGGCTCGCCGCCCAGCGCTGGGGCACCCCCCTGGTGCACGCCATGCACACCATGGCCAAGGTCAAGAACGCCAACCTCGCCGCGGGCGACACCCCCGAGCCCGCCGCCCGGGTCATCGGCGAGACCCAGATCGTCGCCGCCGCCGACCGGCTCATCGCCAACACGGCGGAGGAGGCCGACGAACTCGTACGGCACTACAGCGCCGACCCCGCCAAGGTCGCCGTGGTCCACCCCGGCGTCAACCTCGAACGCTTCACCCCCGCCGACGGCCGCGCCGCCGCCCGCGCCCGCCTCGGCCTGCCCCAGGACGCGCTGATCCCGCTCTTCGCGGGCCGCATCCAGCCCCTGAAGGCACCGGACGTCCTGCTGCGCGCGGTCGCCGTGCTCCTCGACGAACGCCCGGAGCTGCGCTCGCGCGTCCTCGTCCCGATCGTCGGCGGCCCCAGCGGCAGCGGCCTCGCCAAGCCCGAGGGCCTGCAGAAGCTGGCGGCCCGCCTGGGCATCGCCGACGTCGTACGGTTCCGCCCGCCCGTCGGCCAGGACCAGCTCGCCGACTGGTTCCGGGCCGCCTCGGTGCTGGTCATGCCCTCCTACAGCGAGTCCTTCGGCCTGGTCGCCATAGAGGCACAGGCGGCCGGCACCCCGGTGCTGGCGGCCGCGGTCGGCGGCCTGCCGGTGGCCGTCCGCGACGGGGACACCGGCTTCCTGGTCTCCGGCCACCAGCCCGCCGCCTACGCGCGCGTGCTGGGCGAGTTCGCCGACGCCCCCGAGCTGTCCGCCCGCATGGGCGACGCCGCCGCCCGGCACGCCCGGTCCTTCGGCTGGGACACCTCGGCCGCCGCCACGGCGGACGTCTACACGGCCGCGATCCAGGCCCACCGCCGTCGCGTACGCTCCCACCATGGGTGATGCGCAGCAGGTGGTGACCGACTTCCTCCGGGACGCGGAACTCGACTGGGAGAGCCCCGAACCCGGCAGCTACGTGATCACGCTCCCCGGCACCCGCAAGCTGTCGACGACCGTCTCCCTGCGGCTCGGCCGCCACTCCCTCTCCCTCAACGCCTTCGTCATCCGCCACCCCGACGAGAACGAGGCCGGCGTCCACCGCTGGCTCCTGGAGCGCAACCTCAAGCTGTACGGCGTCGGTTACGCCGTCGACCGGCTCGGCGACGTCTACGTCACCGCGAAGCTCCCGCTCTCCTCGGTCACCCCGGACGACCTCGACCGGCTGCTCGGCCAGACCCTGGAGGCCGCCGACGGCGCCTTCAACTCCCTGCTGGAACTGGGCTTCGCGAGCGCCATCCGCAAGGAGTACGCCTGGCGCGTCGAGCGCGGCGAGTCGACCCGCAACCTGGACGCCTTCAAGCACCTGACCCGGCCCGCGGACGCCGGCTGACCCGCCGGCCGTCGGCGTAGCGGCCCGGTGTGACCCCCACCAGCCTGCGGAAGTGCCGGGTCAGATGGGACTGGTCGAAGAAACCGGCCGCCGCGGCGACCTCGCCGGGACGCGAGCCGTCGAGGAGCAGGCGCCGGGCGCGGTCGACGCGCCGCGAGGTGAGGTACTGGTGCGGGGCGATGCCGTAGGCGGTGCTGAACGCCCGTACCAGGTGGGCGGGATGGGCGTGCAGGAGTGCGGCGGCCTCCTCCAGCGGGACGCCCTCCACGAGCCGCGCGTCCAGCAGTTCGCGCAGCCCGCGGGCGAGCACCGGATCGGCGCGCGGCACCCCGGTGGCCTGCGTGGGCCGCAGGTGCCGCGTCAGGCGTTCCCCGACCAACACCAGCCTGCTCGCGGCCTCCAGCTCCTCGCCGGGCCGGTCGAGGGCGTCGTGCAGCTGCCCCACCCGCCGGCGCAGCACCGGGTCCCGCAGGTCGGGGGTGTCGACGGCGGAACCGACGAGGTCCTCGCCCAGCAGCGAGGTGTCCAGATAGAGCACCCGTTTGCGGAAACCGCCGGGGCCGGCCGGGGAGCCGTTGTGCGGGACGTGCGGCGGCAGCAGGGTCACCGTGTCGTGCGGGGTGCCGTGCTCGTGCCGGTCGAGGTCGTAGCGGACGGCGCCGTCGTCGACGATCAGCAGCGTCCACGCCGTGTGGACGTGCATCGGGTAGGCGTACTCGGTGAAGTGCGCGTGGAAGACCTCGACGACACCCGGGACACCGGGACGCCAGGCGGTCACCTCGGGCTGCGCGGGCATGCAAAGAACGTACAAGACCGGGCCGTGACGCTCCCGGCAGTCTCGGGGCATGAGCGAGCAGCCTTCCCGATTCGACACGAAGATCGCCGTGGTCCTGCGCGGGGACCTGGAGCCCTGGCAGCGGCTGAACGTGACCGCGTTCCTGGTCAGCGGCCTGGGAACCCAGGTGCCCGAGGTGATCGGGGAGCCCTACGAGGACGCCGACGCGGTGGCCTACCTGCCGATGTTCCGCCAGCCCGTGCTGGTCTTCGAGGCGTCCAAGGAGACCCTGACGGCGGCCCACGCGCGCGTGCTCTCCCGCGCGCTGCCCCGCGCCGTCTTCACCTCCGACCTCTTCGCCACCGGCAACGACCGGGACAACCGGGCCGCCGTCCGCGCGGTCCCCACCCGGGACCTGGACCTGGTGGGGCTCGCCGTGTACGGGCCGCGCAACGCGGTGGACAAGGTGGTCAAGGGGGCGCGGATGCACCCCTGAGCGCCGGCCGACGTCAGACGGCCGCGGTCTCGGGGCGCACCGCGGCGGCCTGCTCGGCGACGGTCCGCACGGGCGGGACCCGGCGCATCAGCAGCCCGTACCCGAGCCCCGCGACCGTGCCGATCACCGCGCACGCGCCCCACAGCCACTCGGCGCCGTACCGGTCGATGACCGCGCCGGACATCAGCGGGGCGATCAGCGAGGCGACGGCCCAGGACATCGTGTACATGCCCTGGTAGCGGCCGCGGCCGTGGGTGGGGGAGAGGCGGACGACCAGGCTGGTCTGGGTCGGCGCGTTGACGATCTCGGCGAGCGTCCACACGCAGACGGTCAGCGCGAACACGCCCACGGACCCGGCGAAGGCGGTGAGCCCGAAGCCGTACCCGGCGAGCACCGAGGAGACCACCAGCAGCCGCCGCGGGTCCCGGTGTTCGATCAGCCGGGTCACCGGGATCTGCAGGACGACGATCAGGAAGCCGTTGACGGCGATGGCCATGCCGTAGTCGGCCGGGGTGAACCCGGCGTCGCCCATCGCGACCGGCAGCCCGATGGACGCCTGCTGGAAGATCAGCGCGACCAGGAACGACAGCCCGACGACCCCCATGAACCGCCCGTCCCGCAGCACCGTCCCCAGCCCCACGGCGGCCTCCTGGGCCTTCACGGTCTCCGTCCGCTCGGGCCGGGACTCGGGCAGCTTGATGAAGACGACGATCGCGCAGGCCAGCGTCATCGCGGCCTCGATCAGGAAACCGGCCCGGTAGCTGTACGCGGCGATGAACCCGGCGGCCATGGAGGAGATCGCGAACCCGAGGTTGATGGCCCAGTAGTTGAGGGAGAAGGCCCGCACCCGGTCCTCGGGCGGGACGATGTCGGCCATCATCGCCTGCACGGCCGGCCGCGAGGCGTTGGAGGCCATGCCGACGAGGAAGGCCACGCCCGCGATGGCGACCGGGTGCTGCACGAACGCGAGCGCCGCCACCGAGGAGGCCATCGCGACCTGCGAGACCAGCATCGTGGGCCGCCGCCCCAGCCGGTCGGCCAGCACCCCGCCGGCGAGCGAGGAGACCACCCCGCCCAGCCCGTGGAGCGAGGCGACGAGACCGGCGTAGGAGGCGGAGTACCCGCGGTCGAGCGTCAGGTACAGGGCCATGAAGGTGGAGATGAAGGCGCCGAGCCGGTTGATCAGGGTGCTCGTCCACAGCCACCAGAAGGCCCGGGGGAGCCCCGAGACGGACTCGTGGACGGCACGCCCGATGGCGGCGACGGACATGGGAATCCCCCGAGATGTAAGTGGCGTGAAGGTTCGACACAACTTACGAAGCCGCCGCACCCGAAGGCCACTCGATTAACAGATCCCGTCAACCGTCCGCCCCCTGGGCGGAGGCGCGACCGATCAGGAGGTTCGATTACGCTCCACCCCATGGCCGACGCACCGTACAAGCTGATCCTCCTCCGCCACGGCGAGAGCGAGTGGAACGCGAAGAACCTGTTCACCGGCTGGGTGGACGTCAACCTCAACGAGAAGGGCGAGAAGGAGGCGGTCCGCGGTGGCGAGCTCCTGAAGGACGCCGACCTCCTGCCCGACGTGGTCCACACGTCCCTCCAGAAGCGCGCGATCCGCACGGCCCAGCTGGCGCTGGAGGCCGCGGACCGCCACTGGATCCCCGTGCACCGCTCGTGGCGCCTGAACGAGCGCCACTACGGCGCCCTCCAGGGCAAGGACAAGGCCCAGACCCTCGCCGAGTTCGGCGAGGAGCAGTTCATGCTGTGGCGCCGCTCCTACGACGTCCCGCCGCCCCCGCTCGAGGACGGCACCGAGTTCTCCCAGTCCGGCGACGCGCGCTACGCGACCATCCCCCCGGAGCTCCGCCCCCGCACGGAGTGCCTGAAGGACGTCGTCGCCCGCATGCTCCCGTACTGGTACGACGGCATCGTCCCCGACCTGCTCGCCGGCCGCACGGTCCTGGTCGCGGCCCACGGCAACAGCCTGCGCGCCCTGGTCAAGCACCTCGACGGCATCTCCGACGCCGACATCGCGGGCCTGAACATCCCCACGGGCATCCCGCTGGCCTACGAACTCGACGCCGACTTCAAGCCCCTCAACCCCGGCGGCACCTACCTCGACCCCGAGGCGGCCGCGGCGGCGATCGAGGCGGTCAAGAACCAGGGCAAGAAGAAGTAACTCTCGCGATCACGCCCCCGACCCGCGCGTACGGCGCGGAGCGGGGGCGTTTTCACGGGCCGGGCGCGCAGCGGGCCCGGGCTCCGCACCAGGCCGTGGTGGAGGCTGACGCGTCTCAGACCGTCAGCGGTACCGCGTGGACCTCGTCCGCCTTGTGGCCGGCGCGTTCGTGGATGCGCTGGACCGCCTCGGCCGAGGGCGCCTCGGAGAGGCAGTACACGAGGCCGGACTCCGGGTCGGCCCAGGCCTGCTTGAAGTGGACCTTCTCGTCCTTCTCGATCGCGAGATCCGCGTTGTGCGCCTCGCGCAACTGGTCGGCCGTGATGCCCTTCATCCCGTGGTGTACGTCCATGAACTGGGGCATGGCATACCTCCTTCCGGTCCTGCGGACCCTCCCCTCCATGCTGCGCCCGTGTCCGGCGCACAGCACGGTGAAGGGCCCCGGCGTCCGCACCGGGGCCCTTCACCGTCGTAAGGGAAACAGATCAGCCGCACTGGCACGGGTTGCCCGACTGGCAGCCGCAGCCGCAGCCCGAGCCGCAGCCGCACGCGGCGATCAGGGTCAGGTTCCTGATCTCGGCGGGCTGCTCGGTACGGCGCTCCTGCGCGGGGTCGGGTGTGGTGCCGGGCGTGCCGGGGGAGTCGGCCATGGTCCCTCCTCGTCGAGGCAGGCTGATGCCTGCTCCCCATTCCATGCCCGCTCCACCGGGCGCATCAACGGCGCACGGAGGCTTCCCGCCCACGCCCCCGAGCGGTGTCAGGCGCCCTCGACCCCCGTCACCGGCGGCAGGTCCTGCTGGAGCTCGTCCGCGTGCTCACCGGTCACCAGGAACACCACACGCTTGGCCACGGCCACCGCGTGGTCCGCGAACCGCTCGTAGTAGCGGCCCAGCAGGGTCACGTCGACGGCGGTCTCGATGCCGTGCTTCCAGCGCTCGTCCATCAGGTGCTGGAAGAGCGTGCGGTGCAGCAGGTCCATCTCGTCGTCGTCGGTCTCCATCTGGAGCGCGAGGTCGATGTCCTTGGTCACGATGACCTCGGCGGCCTTCGCCATCAGCCGCTGCGCGAGCTGGCCCATCTCCAGGATGGTGGCGTGCAGGTCGTTGGGGATCGCGCGCTCGGGGTAGCGCAGCCGGGTCAGCTTGGCCACGTGCTGGGCCAGGTCGCCGGAGCGCTCCAGGTCGGCGGACATCCGCAGCGAGGTGACCACGATCCGCAGGTCGGTGGCGACCGGCTGCTGCCGGGCGAGGAGGGCTATCGCGCGCGCCTCCAGGTCGTGCTGGAGGTCGTCGACCTTCTGGTCGGCCTCGATCACGCTCTCGGCCAGCTTGAGGTCGGAGTCGAGGATGGCGGTCGTCGCCCGCCCGACCGCCGACCCGACCAGGCGGGCCATCTCCACCAGGCTGTCGCTGATCGAGTCAAGTTCCTCGTGGTACGCGTCCCGCATGAGGGTTCCCTCTCGTACGTGTCTTACGGGGTTCCGGGGGCCGGGGCCAGTGTGCACGTCCTGCTGAACCGGCGCTATCGCACCCCACGCTCATACCGTCTGACCTGCACGCGTCCGTTTCTGCCACCCCAAATGAACCACTGCTAGCTCTCAGGTGAACTCTGGGCGACGAGTGTTCGAGGTCGCACCCTCATGGCTGTGGCCATGACCGTCGGCGTGCCTAACCTGGAGGCATGGACGTGAACGCGGCGGTCGCCGCAGCGGCAGCGATCGCCGGGGTGCTCACCGGTGTCATCGCCATGCTGGCGTTCCGCTGGAGCGAACGCGACCAGGCGCGACCCACCCGAACCTCCCTGCACACCGATCCGGTCCTGCCCCCGGGCGTGGACACGGTCCTGTCCGTACTGCGCTCCTCCGCGGTCGTACTGGACGAGGCCGACGCCGTCGTCAAGGCCAGTTCGGCCGCGTACGCGCTCGGTCTGGTGCGCGGCGGCCGGCTCTCCGTCGAGCCGATGCTCCAGATGGCCAGGGACACCCGGCGCGACGGCGAGATACGCCAGGTCGAGCTGGACCTGCCCCGGCGCGGCACCGGACGCGGCGAGGCCCTCGCGGTCTCCGCCCGGGTCGCCCCGCTCGGCTCCCGCCTGGTGCTCCTGCTCGTCGAGGACCTCACCGAGGCCCGCCGGATAGAGGCCGTACGGCGGGACTTCGTCGCCAATGTCAGCCATGAGCTCAAGACCCCGGTGGGCGCTCTCTCCCTGCTCTCCGAGGCCGTCATGGACGCCTCCGACGACCCCGAGGCCGTGGAGCGGTTCGCCGGGCGCATGCAGATCGAGGCGACCCGGCTCACCAACCTCGTCCAGGAGCTGATCGACCTCTCCCGGGTCCAGAACGACGACCCGCTGGAGGACGCCGAGCCGGTCCGGGTCGACGAACTGGTGGCCGAGGCCATCGACCGCTGCCGGCACGCCGCCGGCACCAAGCAGATCACCATGGCCGCCGGCGGCACCGCCGAGCTGAGCATCTGGGGCCACCGCGGTCAGCTCGCCGCGGCCCTGGGCAACCTCGTGGAGAACGCCGTCAACTACTCCCCGGCCCGGACCCGCGTCGGTATCGCCGCCCGCCGGCTGACCGCGCCCGGCGGGGACCACATCGAGATCGCCGTGACCGACCAGGGCATCGGCATCTCCGACAAGGACAAGGAGCGCGTCTTCGAGCGCTTCTACCGCGTCGACCCGGCCCGCTCCCGCGCCACCGGTGGCACGGGGCTCGGGCTGGCGATCGTCAAGCACGTGGCCGCCTCGCACGGCGGGGAGGTCACGGTGTGGAGCTCCGAGGGACAGGGCTCCACGTTCACCCTGAGACTTCCGGAGGCGGGCGCGGCCCGTGACCGAGCTCAGCAGCATCCCGTCCTCGACGACGAGGAAGGGCGCCCCGCCGACCCGTCCCACGACTCACCCCCCGACTCAGCAGCGTACGAAACGCTTCCCGCCCCGGAGGTCCTTCCGTGACCCGAGTGCTCGTCGTCGAGGACGAGGAATCCTTCTCCGACGTCCTGTCGTACATGCTCCGCAAGGAGGGCTTCGAGGTCGCGGTCGCGACCACCGGGCCCGACGGACTCGACGAGTTCGAGCGCAACGGCGCCGACCTCGTCCTCCTCGACCTGATGCTGCCCGGCCTGCCGGGCACCGAGGTGTGCCGCCAGTTGCGCGGCCGCTCCAATGTCCCCGTCATCATGGTGACCGCCAAGGACAGCGAGATCGACAAGGTCGTCGGCCTGGAAATAGGAGCCGATGACTATGTCACCAAGCCGTTCTCCTCGCGCGAGCTGGTCGCCCGCATCCGGGCCGTCCTGCGCCGCCGCGGGGAGCCCGAGGAGGTCACCCCGGCCGCGCTGGAGGCGGGTCCGGTCCGGATGGACGTCGACCGCCACGTGGTCACGGTCTCCGGCTCCAAGGTCGACCTGCCGCTCAAGGAGTTCGACCTCCTGGAGATGCTGCTGCGCAACGCGGGCCGCGTGCTGACCCGTATGCAGCTCATCGACCGGGTCTGGGGCGCCGACTACGTCGGCGACACCAAGACCCTCGACGTCCACGTCAAGCGGCTGCGCGCGAAGATCGAGCCGGACCCGGGCGCGCCGCGCTACCTGGTGACGGTGCGCGGCCTCGGCTACAAGTTCGAGCCGTAGACGGAGCGGGTGCGCAAAGGGCGGGGCCCGTCCTCCGGATGACCGGAGGACGGGCCCCGCCCGTTCTGCCTGTGCGGCTCAGTGGGCGACGGCCGCCTGCTCCGTCTCGGTCGCCGAGGCCGAGGTGGCGTCGGTCGGCGTCGTCGTGTCGTCCGGGGTGCTGGACGCGTCCCCGGTCGGCTCGTCGGTCGCGGTGGCACCGTCCGTCGGCTCGGTGCTCGGGGAGGCGGTGTCCTCGCCGGGGGCGGCCGGCAGCTCGGAGGGGCCCCAGCCGGTGAAGTAGCTCTTGGCGGGGACCACGAAGGCCTGCAGGCCCACGTCACCGGTCTTGCTGAAGGTGAAGGTCACCTTCTGCGCGGCACCGTCCTTGACGGACTCCGGAGTGGCCTCCAGCACCGCGGACGCGTTGTCCGCGCCGCCGAGGATCAGCGAACCGCCGGCCGGGACGTTCAGGCTCCCGCCCTTGGCGGCCTTGAGGGTCACCGGCCCGTCGGACCCGGCGACGGTGATCGACTCCAGCTTCTGGGCGCTGGTGCCCGTGTTGAAGAGCGTCGCGGCGACGACGGCCGGGCCGCTGGCCGTCGGGTCCGGCTGCGTCACGACGACGGCGTTCTGGACCATGATGTCGCCCACCGTGGTGGCCGCGTTGTCCGGCTTGATCTCCAGGGTCTGTGCGTTGTTGCCTGCGCCGCACGCGGCGAGCGGGAGAATCGAGAACGTGATGGCGGCGGCAGCGAGGGCACCGCGTCGAAGGCTGCTGCTCACGGCGGCGGCAACTCCTTGACTCGAACGGGGCGGGCGAATAAAGCCGCCCTAAGTGTCTGTCAGCGGCCTTAGGTTACCGAGCCGTTCCCGCGTGGCCGCACCCGACCCTCCCCTGAGCCCTACATGAACCCCTGTGCATCACCCGTCCCGTCCCCCACAAGTGACTCGCGGGTCACTTTGGAGCAGGGCTCGTCCCCATTCGCATAAGCCCCGCGCGCATACGCCGGACACCGGTGCGCGAAATTTCCGTGAAGGAATGCGCGGACCTCGGGAAAAGGATCACCGACTGTGCGCGGGCGGCCCCGGTGATCAATTCCGGAATCGTCCGGGACCCGACGGATGGAGACCGAACGGAGTAGCGGAAGTCGCACATGCGGAAGCGGACATATCGGGACGTTAGTCCGCTTGGCGGGGGCTTCGGATGTGTGTAACGTGCGCGTTTCTCCTCCCCCGAACAGCCGCTCCGACCTGCGAATACCTCCCTCCGGTCGGCCCGCGCAGCACGTTCGTGTCGCTGTTGTCAAGCCCCGAGATATGCCCTGACCTGCGAAAACGCCATTCAGAACCCGCCGTTTCCGTGTTACTCTGGATAGCCACGGAAGGGGTACCTGTCACATGACGTTCAAGGTTGGCGACACCGTGGTCTATCCCCATCACGGGGCCGCGCTGATCGAGGCTATCGAAACTCGCCAGATCAAAGGCGTGGACAAGACCTACTTGGTGCTGAAGGTCGCCCAGGGTGACCTGACGGTACGTGTGCCAGCGGACAATGCGGAGTTCGTCGGCGTGCGTGATGTGGTCGGTCAGGACGGGCTGGACCGGGTCTTCGAGGTGCTGCGCGCGCCGTATGCCGAGGAGCCCACTAACTGGTCCCGTCGTTACAAGGCAAATCTGGAGAAGCTCGCCTCCGGCGATGTCATCAAGGTCGCGGAAGTCGTGCGTGACCTGTGGCGTCGTGAGCGCGAGCGCGGACTCTCCGCCGGTGAGAAGCGCATGCTCGCCAAGGCGCGCCAGATCCTGGTGAGCGAGCTGGCCCTCGCGGAGAACACCAACGAGGACAAGGCCGAGGCCCTGCTCGACGAGGTCCTCGCGTCCTGACGCCCGCCGTCCCCGGCAGGCTCGGCCCACCACATTGATGCGCGGGTAGAAGAAGTGCCGCGGTGCCCGATGACGAATTGCTGTCGCCGGGCGCTGCGGCATGTCCGCGTACGCGTGGCGTCCCACGCCGTACGGCCTCCGCGTCGTCCATCCTCCCCGAACCACCTAGGGAAGCCGTCGAGCATCTTCCCTGAACGACCTCGGGAAGCCGTCGAGAACACCCGTCCTCGATAATGGGCGTGCCGGGCCCGGGCAGCTGGCTCGACCGATGTCACGGAAGGGTCCGGTCAAGGCGTCGCGCCCGGCACTTCCCAGGCCATACCCACGCCAGGCCGGAACACAAACCTGACAGGAACCGATGTCTGACGAATCGCGCCCCTCGCCCGCGCAGGCCGGTACGACCACCCGTACGGCCGCCGTGATTCCGGCCGCCGGCCGCGGGGTACGCCTCGGCCCCGGCGCCCCCAAGGCCCTGCGCGCGCTGGGCGGCACCCCGATGCTCATCCACGCGGTACGCGCGATGGCCGCGTCCCGCGCCGTCTCCCTCGTCGTCGTCGTGGCCCCGCCCGAGGAGGCCGCCGAGGTGAAGTCCCTGCTCGAATCGCACGCCCTGCCCGAGCGGACCGATTTCCTGGTGGTCCCCGGCGGCGACTCCCGCCAGGAGTCGGTGCGCCTCGGCCTCGACGCGCTGCCCCCCGAGTACGGCATCGTCCTCGTCCACGACGCCGCCCGGCCGCTCGTCCCGGTCGACACCGTCGACACCGTGATCGAGGCCGTCCGCGAGGGCGCCCCCGCGGTCGTCCCCGCGCTGCCGCTGGCCGACACCGTCAAGGAGGTCGAACCCGCCGGCGCCGAGGGCGGGCCCGAACCGGTCGTCGCCACTCCGGCGCGGTCCCGGCTGCGCGCCGTGCAGACCCCGCAGGGCTTCGACCGCGACACCCTGGTCCGCGCCCACGAGACGGTCACCGGCGAGGTCACCGACGACGCCGGCATGGTCGAACAGCTCGGCCTGACCGTCGTCGTGGTGCCCGGCCACGAGGAGGCGTTCAAGGTGACCCGCCCGCTGGACCTGGTCCTGGCCGAGGCGGTCCTGGCGCGCCGGAGGCTCAACGATGGCTTCTGAGGCACCCCTGCTGCCCCGGGTGGGCATCGGCACCGACACCCACGCCTTCGAGGAGGGCCGCGAACTGTGGTGCGCGGGCCTGAAGTGGGAGGGCGAGGGCACCGGGCTCGCCGGTCACTCCGACGCCGACGTCGTCGCCCACGCCGCCTGCAACGCGCTCTTCTCCGCGGCCGGCCTCGGCGACCTGGGCAAGCACTTCGGCACCGGGCGCCCCGAGTGGTCGGGCGCCTCCGGGGTCGTCCTGCTGACCGAGGCGGCGCGCATCGTCCGCGAGGCCGGGTTCGTCATCGGCAACGTCGCCGTACAGGTGGTCGGCCCCCGGCCGAAGATCGGCAAGCGCCGGGAGGAGGCCGAGGAGATCCTCTCCGCGGCCGCCGGTGCGCCGGTCTCGGTCTCGGGCGCCACGACCGACGGACTGGGGTTCCCCGGCAGGGGTGAAGGGCTGATGGCCGTGGCGACCGCACTGGTCGCCCGCACCACGGCCTGACGGTTGTCCACAACCGTCCGAGGCACTGGCTCGCGCCTACTACCCTGGACTCGTGACTATTCGCCTGTACGACACCAGCGCCCGGCAGATCCGTGACTTCACCCCGCTCAAGCCGGGTTGTGTCTCGATCTACCTCTGTGGCGCCACCGTGCAGGCGGCCCCCCACATCGGGCACATCCGGTCCGGGCTGAACTTCGACATCATGCGCCGCTGGTTCGCCCACCGCGGCTACGACGTCACGTTCGTCCGCAACGTCACGGACATCGACGACAAGATCATCACCAAGTCCGCCGACCAGGGCCGCCCCTGGTGGTCCATCGGCTACGAGAACGAGCGGGCGTTCAACGACGGCTACGCCGCGCTGGGCTGCCTGCCGCCGACGTACGAGCCGCGGGCCACCGGGCACGTCACCGAGATGGTCGAGATGATGCGCGGCCTGATCGAGCGCGGACACGCCTACGAGGCCGACGGCAACGTCTACTTCGACGTGAAGTCCTTCCCCGGGTACCTGCGCCTGTCCAACCAGGAGCTGGACAACCTGCTCCAGCCCTCCGGCGAGGGCGAGACGGGCAAGCGGGA
Source organism: Streptomyces sp. NPDC000983 (assembly GCF_040299205.1). Classification (NCBI taxonomy): domain Bacteria; kingdom Bacillati; phylum Actinomycetota; class Actinomycetes; order Kitasatosporales; family Streptomycetaceae; genus Streptomyces; species Streptomyces sp. NPDC000983. The sequence goes on from NZ_JBEPBM010000011.1 coordinate 78,541, forward strand.
CCCGCGGGACTTCGCGATGTGGAAGTCGGTCAAGCCCGGTGAGCCGAGCTGGGAGACGCCGTGGGGCCGGGGCCGTCCCGGCTGGCACCTGGAGTGCTCGGCGATGGCCCACAAGTACCTGGGCCCCGCCTTCGACATCCACGGCGGCGGCCTGGACCTGATCTTCCCGCACCACGAGAACGAGATCGCCCAGGCCAAGGCCTTCGGCGACGAGTTCGCCCGGTACTGGGTGCACAACGCCTGGGTCACCATGAGCGGCGAGAAGATGTCCAAGTCGCTCGGCAACTCCGTGCTCGTCAGCGAGATGGTCAAGAACTGGCGCCCCATCGTGCTGCGCTACTACCTCGGCACCCCGCACTACCGCTCGATGATCGAGTACAGCGAGGACGCCCTGCGCGAGGCCGAGGCCGCGTTCGCGCGGATCGAGGGCTTCGTCCAGCGCGTGGTGGAGATGACCGGCCACGCCGTGGAGCCGGCCACCGAGGTGCCGACCGCCTTCGCCGAGGCGATGGACGACGACCTGGGCGTCCCGCAGGCCCTCGCCGTCGTCCACACCACCGTCCGGCAGGGCAACTCCGCCCTCGCCGCCGACGACAAGGAAGCCGCCGTGGCCCGCCTCGCCGAGGTGCGCGCCATGCTCGGCGTCCTCGGCCTGGACCCGCTGCACGAGCAGTGGGCGGGCGGCAACGAGCGCGGCGAGGACCTGCACGGCGTGGTCGACAGCCTCGTCCGCCTGGTGCTCGACCAGCGCGAGGCCGCCCGGGGCCGCAAGGACTGGGCGACCGCGGACGCCATCCGCGACCGGCTGACGCAGGCCGGACTGGCCATCGAGGACAGCCCCCAGGGGCCGCGCTGGACCCTCGGCGCGCGCTGAGCGCAGTGATCGATTGTGCCGCCCGGCCCTCCGGGCGGCACACTGCATAGACGTACGTTTTCCACCGCTACACACAGACAGGTAGGTCATGGCCGCGAACAACCGCCGCATGTCCGGCAAGAAGGGCGCGCAGGTCGGCAGTGGCGGCCAGCGGCGCCGGGGCCTGGAAGGCAAGGGCCCCACGCCGCCCGCCGAGATGCGCAAGGGGCACGCCAAGCAGCGCGCCGCCAACGCCAAGGCGCGGCGCGCGCAGGGCGGCCGCCCGCAGCCGCAGCGGCGCGGCGGCGGCCGGTCGACGTCCGAGCTGGTCGTCGGGCGCAACCCGGTCGTGGAGGCGCTGCGCGAGGGCGTCCCCGCCTCCACGCTCTACGTCCAGCAGTTCATCGACAACGACGAGCGGGTGCGCGAGGCGCTCCAGCTCGCGGCCGAGCGCGGCGGCATCAACCTGATGGAGGCCCCGCGTCCGGAGCTGGACCGGATGACCAACGGCCTCAACCACCAGGGCCTGGTCCTCCAGGTCCCGCCGTACGAGTACGCCCACCCCGAGGACCTCGCGGACGCCGCGGCGGACGCGGGCGAGGACCCGCTGATCATGGCGCTCGACGGGGTGACGGACCCGCGCAACCTCGGTGCCGTCGTGCGTTCCGTCTCCGCCTTCGGCGGTCACGGCGTCGTGGTGCCCGAGCGCCGCGCGGCCGGTATGACGGCCGGCGCCTGGAAGACGTCGGCGGGCACCGCCGCGCGCACTCCGGTCGCCCGCGCCACCAACCTCACGCGCGCGCTGGAGCAGTACAAGAAGGCCGGGATCACGGTCGTCGGTCTCGCCGCCGACGGCGAGGCCGAACTGGGCGACCTCGAAGCCCTCGGCGGCCCCGTGGTCATCGTCGTCGGCAGCGAGGGCAAGGGCCTGTCCCGGCTGGTCGGGGAGACCTGCGACGTGCGGGTACGGATCCCGATGCCGGGCGGCGCCGAGTCGCTCAACGCCGGTGTGGCGGCGGGGATCGTGCTGTACGAGGCGGCGCGCCGACGCGCCTGAACGCGCGTCCGCACCGTCGCCCGTACGGGGCAATCCGGTCGTCCAGGGCAAGCTTGACGCGGTCCGGACAGATCCGGCAGGTCAAAGCAGTGTCCTAAACACACGTCACTCGGTTAGATGAGTGTGGACACCAGAACACCCCGCACACCCACGGGGGACCGCTCGTCGGGATTCGACGACGCTCCCGCGCTGAGCATGGTGAAGGTGCCGAGCGATCCGGCGCAGATCATCGTCAATCACGCCAGTTTCCGCGTGCAGTTGGGCGCGTCGACGAGACGCAGCCAATCGCCGCGGATCGCACGGCACCTGAGCGCCGCCGAGGACACCGCCCGGATGCCCGCGGTCGGCGCCGCGCCCGCCGCCCGGCGCCGGCCCGTCGTCTGGAGCGGCCGGTCCGCGCCCGACGACACCGGCGCCCACCGGCTCCTCCAGGCGGTGCGGGGCGCCGGCGTCACCCACGCCGACGAACCGGCCGACACCGGCTCCACCCAGGTCATCCCGCGCCTCGGCGAGGGCTACGGCGGCGACGGTTACGACGAGCTCGCGCAGACCGTCGAGACCCCGCTGGTCGGCGCCCAGCGCACCCCGCCCGACGGCGGCACCCGGCTGCTGCCCGACATGCGCCAGGCCGGCAGCGCCTACGACGAGGAACTCGCCTACGACGACGAGCAGTTCGCGGAGCCGGAGGAGGACTCCCGCGGCCGCCGGTCCGGCGACGACCCCGCGCGGCACGCGTACTACCCGGGCCGCCGCATGAACCTGGGCGTGGTCCTCCTCCCGCTGCGCATCTTCCTCGGCTTCATCTCCATCTACGCCGGCATGGGCAAGCTCTGCGACCCCGTCTACTTCGACGGCGGCAAGCGCGGCTCGATGGTGAAGTGGCTCAACACCCTGCACCCCTGGGAAGTCGCCGAGCCGCTGCGCCAGTTCGCCCTGGAGCACCCGGTCGGCTCCGGCCTGGTCATCGCCTTCTTCCAGGTCATCGTGGGCGTCCTGACGATCCTGGGCTGCTGGCAGCGGGTCGCCGCCGTGGTGGGCGCGCTGCTCTCCGCCGCGCTGCTGCTCACCGTCAGCTGGAAGAGCGTCCCGGTCTACGACGCCCCCGACATCATCTACCTGGCCGCCTGGTCGCCGCTGATCATCGCCGGCGCCCCCGTCTACTCCGTGGACGGCCGCCTCGCAGGCAGCGCCTGGCGCCGGCTCGGCCCGCGCGCCCACATCTGGGACCTGCGCCGCTACGTGCTGCGCCGGGGCGCCCTGATCACCGCCATCGTGACCGGCCTGACGCTGCTGCTCGGCTCGCTGCTCGGCGGTGCCGTGCGCGACGCCGACCGGGTCGTCGTCCCCGGCCCCGGCGAGGCCCCGCGCAACGAGCTGCCCGGCACGCCGCTGCCCCCGGAGCCCGGCGAGCGGCGCAAGCGCACCCCGTCGGCGTCCACGGCACCCACCCAGGGCGCCACCTCGGCGGCCCCCTCGGCGGGCGCCGCCACGACCCCGGACGCCACCATGGACGCCGGTACGGCCGGCACGCCCAGCCAGACCCAGGGCACCGCGGGCCAGGCCCCGCCCCAGCAGACCACCCCGGCGGAGCAGGCCCCCAGCACCACTTCGGGCCCGACCACGGGCGGCACCACCGGCGGCGGGAGCACGCCGGGCGGCTCGGGAGGCGGAGGCACGACCTCCGGTGAACCGGGCCTGGTGGGCGGCCTGTTGGGGTAGACGGGCCGGTGGGCGGCATCCTGGGTTGAGCCCACCGGCAGCAGACGAGAAACCCACACGGATCCCCGCGCCCGCATCGGGCGCGGGGATCGGCGTGTGCGGCGGGTGGCGTGTCGGGCGGGAGGGCCGGCTCAGGGGCGGCGTGCGCGGCGGGGGCGCGGCTCACGCTCGGAGCCGTGCGCCTCGGCTCAGGAGCGGCGCAGGGCGGCGAGTTCCTTGGCCGCCTCGGTGAGGTCCTTGGCGGTGTCGATGGCCCGCCAGTAGGAGCCCTGGGGGAGCGGGAAGCCCGCCAGCCTCAGTTCGCGGGCCAGCCGCGGGAAGGTGGTCCGCTCGTGGTCCCCGCGCTCGGGGAGCATCGTGGCGAACTCGGCGGAGAAGACGTACACGCCCGCGTTGATCTCGTACGTCGTGGGCGGCGCCTCGATGAAGTCGGTGACGTGGCCGAAGCCGTCCGTCTGGACGGCGCCCCAGGGGATCCGCGGCCGGGCCAGCGCGAGGGTCGCCGTGGCGGCGCGCTCGGTGTGGAAGTCCGCCATGTCGCGCAGCGAGAACCGGGTCCAGATGTCCCCGTTAGTGGCGTACCAGGGCAGGTCGGGGTGGGGGAGGTGCGCGGCCGCGTACTTCAGGCCGCCGCCGCGTCCGAGGGGCTCGGTCTCGACGACCGTGGTGACCTCGACCGGCAGGTCGGCCTGGTCGAGCCACTCCTTCAGGACGTCCGCGAGGTGGCCGCAGCTGACCACCACATGGGTCACGCCCTCCTCGGCGAGCCAGGCGAGCTGATGGCCGATGATCGGCGTCCCCGTGCCTGGGATCTCGACCATGGGCTTCGGCCGGTCGTCGGTGTACGGACGCAGCCGGGAGCCCTGGCCGCCGGCCAGGATCACGGCTTGTACGGGGCGTTGGGCGGCGTTCGGATCGGTCATGGTCCGAACTGTACGGGGGCGCTCCGCTGGGGTTGGGGGTGCCCGTCGGGGGTGGGGGCGGGTGTTGGTGTGGGGGTGCGGGTGGGTGGGGGCTGGTCGCGCAGTTCCCCGCGCCCCTGGGAGCCTGCGGCCCCCGGTGGGCTCCTGGTGGGACTCCGGTGGGCTCCCGGTGGGACCCTGGCGGGCTCCCGGCGGCTCCCGGTGGGACCCCGGTGGGCTTCCGGGGGTCTGGGCGGCCCCGGGCGCCCTGGGGAAGTCCCGTGGGCGGCCGGGGGTGCCTTGGTCCGGCCAAGGGGTGGACCCTTGGCCGGACTCTGCGGTCCTGCCGGCGATTGTGCTGCCGACGGTGGTGCGGTCAGCGGTGGGCCGCTGCGACGCCTGTGGCGAAGGCGGTGTCGCAGACCGGGCGGGCATAGGACTGGGCGCGGGCCGGTCCGTACACGCGGACGGCGGCGCGGCCCAGGGCGCGGGCGATGGAGGCGCAGTGCTTGGCGAGCGACGGGCGCCCGTTCACGGCCTCCTGGAGGTGGGTCAGCGCGACTCCCGGGTTCTTCTGCACCAGCTCCGTCATCAGCCGGTCGCGCAGCAGGTCCTGCGGGGCGCGGGAGACGGAGCCGGGCTTGGCGTCCGAGACCGCCGAGTCCGACGCCGTGAGCACGGAGTTCGAGGAGGGGTTCCCCGACCAGTTGACCCGGGTGACCGCGAGGGTCCCGGAGAGCACCAGGACGACGGGCAGGACGAGGGCGAGGGAGCGGCCGATCCGGTGGGCGGGGCCCCGGCCGCGTCGCGTCTGTTGGTTAGTGGAGTGCTTCACGCGAGTGAGGGTAGCGCCCGGTAATGATTTGGCGACATTTAGTCACCGGTTCGGGGGACGAAGTGTGGCCTCTTTTTGGGTAGGGGGTTGACGCCTGCCGAACGATATGGGCGTTATGCCGGGGTATTTGTCGACAACGAGAAGGGCCCCGCAGCGCTCTGCGGGGCCCTTCTCGTCAACCTGGGTGATTCACCCGGTTCGCGCCTCAGTCGGTGAGACGCTCACCCGTGGAGGTGGAGAACACGTGGGTCTCGCCCGCGCGCGGCACGACGTGCAGCTCGGCGCCCTTCTCCGGGACCTGGCGGCCGTTGACGCGGACGACGAGGTCCTTCTTCTCGCCGCCGACCTCGGCGGTGCCGTAGACGTAGCCGTCGGCGCCGAGCTCCTCGACGACGTTGACGGAGACGGCGAGACCGGCCGGGGCGTCCGCGCTCTCCTTGGACAGGCCGGAGGCGCCCAGCTCGACGACCTCGAAGTGCTCGGGGCGGACGCCGACGGTGACCGTGCGGTCGCCCTTGTCGGCGGCGGCCTTCAGGGCGTCACGGTTGACCGGGACGACGCTGTTGCCGAACTTCACGCCGCCGTCGGTGATCGGCACCTCGACCAGGTTCATGGCGGGAGAGCCGATGAAGCCGGCGACGAAGAGGTTGGCGGGGCGGTCGTACATGTTGCGCGGGGAGTCGACCTGCTGGAGCAGACCGTCCTTGAGGACCGCCACGCGGTCGCCCATGGTCATGGCCTCGACCTGGTCGTGGGTGACGTAGACCGTGGTGATGCCCAGACGGCGCTGGAGCGAGGCGATCTGCGTACGGGTGGAGACACGGAGCTTGGCGTCGAGGTTCGACAGCGGCTCGTCCATGAGGAAGACCTGGGGCTCACGCACGATGGCGCGGCCCATCGCCACACGCTGGCGCTGACCGCCGGAGAGCGCCTTGGGCTTGCGGCCGAGGTACTCGGTGAGGTCGAGGATCTTCGCCGCGTCCTCGACCTTCTGGCGGATCTCGGCCTTGTTGACGCCGGCGATCTTGAGCGCGAAGCCCATGTTGTCGGCGACCGTCATGTGCGGGTAGAGCGCGTAGTTCTGGAACACCATGGCGATGTCCCGGTCCTTGGGCGGCAGGTGGGTGACGTCACGGTCGCCGATGCGGATGGCGCCGCCGTTGACGTCCTCGAGCCCCGCGAGCATGCGGAGCGAGGTGGACTTGCCACAGCCGGAGGGGCCGACGAGGACGAGGAACTCGCCGTCCTCGATCGCGATGTCGAGACCGTCGACGGCGGGCTTGGTGGAACCCGGGTAGATGCGGGTCGCCTTGTCGAACGTAACAGTGGCCATGGTGAATGGGCCCCCTTCTACCGGCAGGAACGTGCCGGACGATCCGTTGTAGGAAGGTGGTGACGCGGTCCAGCTCAGTGGACCGAACTCGGACGGTACCTGCCGTTCACCTGGTCTGTCAGTACCCGGACCCCTGTGAACTTCGCGGAAATTTTCGACGGGGCCACGCCGGGCGACGGTTACACTGCACGGGCACGCAGGTGCATGCCTCCTTAGCTCAGCTGGTCAGAGCGCCGCTCTTGTAAAGCGAAGGTCGTCGGTTCGAATCCGACAGGGGGCTCTTTCTCTGCCTCGGTGGCCCGCCGTCCTCGGGCCCCTCCTTTCCCCTGCCGCGGCGCCCCCCGCCGCCGTACGCTGGTCGGCACGACGGGACCGCGCCGGCTGGGGGAGGCAATGGAGTGAGGAGCCCGGAACGGGTCCGGAACGAGCTGCTGGTGGCCATCGTGGACACGCTTCAGGAATCGGCGACGGTGACGCAGGTCAGCAGCCGCGAGTTATGGCGGGAGATGCTCGCCGACGAGCTGGGGGCGGCGGTGGAGCCGTTCGGCGGTGACCGGCTGCGGCCCTGGCTGATCCAGATCGTGAAGGTGTGCACGGCGGTCGACGACGGTCCGGCCTGTCTGGTGCGGTCGCTGGAGTACATGGAGCAGCAGTCGGCCACGGTCGCGGCGTTATGGCCGCTGGTGGACGAGTGGGAGGCCGTCGACTTCTTCGACGGCGCCGACCTCGGCGTACTGCGGCAGGTCCTGGAGTCGCTGGGCTCCGCCGAGCTGGCGGCCATGGCCCGGCGGGCCAGCCGGTCCCGGGTGCAGGAGCTGCCGGACTGGTGCCGGACCGGCTGGCAGGTCTTCCTGCGGCTGGGCGGTGAGAACTCCCCCAAGGGCGGGCTGCCGCCCAGCATGGCCTTCCTGGCCCTGGCCGCGGACCGGCTGGTGGAGGAGGGCCGGATGGAGGCCGCGGAAGGGCTGCGCCGGTTCAATCGCGGCCAGGCGCAGAAGCTGGGCCTGGACGGCCTGTTGGCGGAGTGGCAGCACTCGGATCTCCCCCAGCCCGCACCCTCGGTGGTGCCGGCCTATCTCATGATCCAGTTCGAGCCGGACCGCAACGAGGCCGGCCGTTTCTACTTCACCTACTGGCGGCAGTCCGATTCGACGGGCTGGCACCCGGTGCGGGGCGAGACGCTCCACCTGCGGCGTGCCGAGCTGCCGGGCGCGGTGGAGGGGCTGATCGAGGAGTCCGAGGCGCGCTGGGCCGAGCTGCGCCAACCGGTCATCCTGGAGTTCATCCTGCCTTGGGAACTGCTCAATGAGCCGGTCGAGTGGTGGTCGAAAGATTCGAATCATCCCGATCCAACCCCCTTGGCCATGGATTACCCCGTTCTCATCAGGTCCCTGGAGCGGCTGCACCGTGCCTCCTGGCACCGCCCCTGGCATGCCAAGTGGCGCCAGCTGAAGGAGCGTCCGGCGGACAGCCACTCCCACTGGAGCCGTCCGGGCGAGGACGGGTCGTACTTCTTCCATCTGGAGCGGGAGCTGAAGGAGGACGGGCACGCCGTGTGCCTGGTACTCAGCGAGCCGCCGGGCGACGACTCGGGCACCGGACGGCGCGAGGTGCTGGCCGGGCTGCGGGCCGGGGTGCCGGCGATGATCTGGCACCGCTCCGACTGCTCCGACTCCGGCTTCCAGGGCGCCATCGGCGAGATCCTCCAGGACCGCGGGCTCGGCAGCCTCGCGGAGTCCGTCGCGAAGTGGCGCAATGACGCCCTCGCGCTCGGACCCGGCGGCTGGGACGGTCACGTCGGGCGCCATCTGGCCATCCTTCTGGACGACCCCGAGCGTAAGCCGGGCCCCGCGGGACCGGTGTAGCGGCGATGACTTCGCAGAGCGGGACCGGGCGCCCGGCCCGGCCCGGTGACGGCTTCTCGCCGATACGCGTACCCGAGTGGCAGACGGCCTTGCACGCCGCACTGCGCGGTGCCACGCTGGACCCGAGAAAGGCCGACGTGCTCGACACCGCAGGGGGGCGCGTTCCGTCCGCCGTTCCATCCGCTGATCGACTGTCCCTTTTGAGTACCTCTCACCCCCTGTGGCCTGCCGTCTTGCACCGTATGCAGACCACTGCCAGGCTTGGCACGTGGATGTCACGCATGCCCGCGAACAGCGGGGTTCCTCTACGGCGCTCCCTCCGTTCCCGGGCCTTACCGGACGCTCTGAGAGCGCTTATGCAGTGTGACGATGCTCCACGACCAACTGCGGAGACCGCGGCTGACGACCTGTCATTCGACGCCGTGCCGCACGCCCTGAGTGAACTGGCGCGCTCGTCTTCGGCGGACCCCCCGTGCGTGCTTCTCGTGGTCGACGACCACGCCACCATGCGGGTCTGGGACGAGACGGTCGAGCGGCTGGCCGGCGAACTCGCCCTGGAGGAACGGCTCGGCGCGGTCAGTTCCGTACGGCTGCTCAGTTCCGACGACACCGAACCGGCCCGCATCCGGCTCGAACAGCTGCCACCCTCCCCGTCCGAGCGCCGGGTGGTGCTCGTGCTGACCGACGGGCTGGCCGCGGGCTGGCGGTCGGACGCGGTGCTCCCGCTGCTGCGCGAGCTCGGCCGGACCGAGCCGCTCGCCGTACTGCACCTGTTGCCGCAGCACTTGTGGTCCCGGGCCGGTCTGGAAGCCAACCGCATGCGGTTCAGCAGCTCCCGCCCCTGGGCGGCCAACGACACCCTGCGCTGGGAACTGCGCAACTCCCCCCTCGAACCCGTCGACGATCCCGAGGCGCGTACCGGTGTGATCCCCGTGCCCGTCCTGGAGCCCACCGAGCGCTCCCTGTCGGGCTGGGTCGGCCTGGTCACCTCGGGCTCCGGCGAGTGGGTGGAGATGTCCGGCGTCCGGGCCCGTGACTGGAAGCGGCGGGCGGACGCGGCGCGGGCCGTGCCGTGGGTGGTGGACGTGCCGGATCCGGCCAGCGGCGTACAGCCCTGGGAGCGGGTCTCGGACTTCCGGGCCGCCGCGTCACCGACTGCGTTTGCTCTAGCAAAGCGACTGGCCGCGGCGCCGCTCACGCTGCCCGTGATGACCGCGGTGACCGCCTCGGTGCCGGGCGCGGGGCCGTCCCACCTGGCGGAACTGCTGATGAGCGGGCTGGTGCGACCCTCCGGCGCGGACGCCGAGCGGGTGGCCGACGTGGCGTTCGTCTTCGGCCCCAACATCCGCCAGGAGTTATTGGCACTGTCCCGGCGCACGGACACCGCCCGGGTCCTGCGCGACGTACGCGGGCTTCTCACCGGCGCGCCGCAGGACGACGACCCCGTCCTGCCCGCCCCCGGGGAACTGCTCGAAACGGACGACGTGCCCTCGGTGACCCGGGGCAATCTAGCTTTCCTGCGCGTCGAACTCGCCGCGTTGCGCGCCCTGTCCGGGAAGTTCCTCCCGCGGGCCGAGCGCCTGGCCCGCGCGCTGCGCGACTACGACCGGCAGAACTCCGTGAGCCTGCGCAAGGGCGTGGGCTTCCGTACCGCTCCTCCGAGCGGCGACCCCCTCTACGCCGAACCGGTCGCGACGGCGACCAGCACAACTTCAGAAGGAGTCACGCCCATGACCACCACGCAGACCCAGCCCGCGGTGGACAGCGGGCGTTCGACGCCGCGCCTGTGGGGCAACGTCCCGCCGCGGAACCCGAACTTCACCGGCCGCGTGGACCTTCTGGAACGGCTGAGCGAGCGCCTGCGCGAGGGCACCACCACGGTGCTGCCCGAAGCGATCCACGGCATGGGCGGTGTCGGCAAGACCCAGTTGGCGATCGAGTACGCCTACCGTCATCAGTCGGACTACGACGTCGTCTGGTGGATCGCCGCCGAGCGGCCCGGCCAGATCGGGCAGGCGCTGGTGGAACTCGCCCAGCGGCTCGGTCTGGTCACCAGCGCCGACGCCAATGTCGCCGGTCCCGCGGTGCGGGAGGCGCTGCGTGAGGGACGGCCGTACTCGCGCTGGCTGCTGATCTTCGACAACGCCGACAGTCCGGAGCGGGTCCGGGACTACTTCCCGACGGGGGGCAGCGGCACCATCCTCGTCACCTCCCGCAACCGGCGCTGGAGCGTGGTCGGCCCCTCTCTGGAGGTGGATGTCTTCACGCGTGAGGAGAGCAAGGAACTGTTGCGCCGCTCCGGCCCCGCCGACCTCGGCGACGCCGAGGCGGACCGCCTCGCCGACGCCCTCGGCGACCTGCCGCTCGCGCTGGAACAGGCGGCCGCCTGGCGGGCGGAGACCGGGATGCCGGTCTCGGAGTACCTGCGGCTGTTCGAGCACAAGCGGGCCGAGCTGCTGGAAGTCTCGCCGCCGCCGGACTACCAACTCCCCGTCGCCGCCGCGTGGAACGTCTCGCTCGACCACCTGGAGACACGCAGCCCCACCGCGCTCCGCCTGCTCCAGCTGTGCTCCTACTTCGCGCCGGACCCGATCTCGCGGTCCATCTTCTCCGGGCTCGGCGGCTCCACCATCGACCCCGATCTGGACCAGGCACTCAACGACCCGATGCGGCTCGCCCGCGCCGTACGGGAGATCAACCGCTACTCCCTCGCCCGGATAGACCACCGCACCAACTCGATCGAAATGCACCGCCTCGTCCAGGCCGTGCTGATCCACCGCATGACCTCCGAGGAACAGAAACGCATGCGCAATGGCGCCCACACCCTCCTGGCCGCCGCGGACCCCAAGGGCCCCAACCAGTCGGCCAACTGGCCGCGTTACGCCGAGCTGTACGGCCATGTGATCGCTTCCGGGGCGATCGAGTCCGACCAGCCCTGGGTCCGCGAGCTGGTGATGAACGTCGCGAAGTACCTCTGGTACTGGGGTGACCACAAGGTGGCCCGGGAGTTCACCGAGCTGGCGTGGCAGACCTGGCAGTCGCTGTTCGGTGAGGAGGACCAGCAGACCCGGCTGATGGGCTGGTGGCTGTGCTTCCTCTATCTGAAGGTGGGACGCTACGACGACGCCTCCCGGCTGGTCTCCCAGCTGAAGGACATCTACGCCCGCACCGCTCCCGAGGACCGCGAGGACACCCGCGAGGACGCGCTGGAGACGATGAACCTGGAGGCCGCGGTACGCCGCGCCCAGGGAGACTTCGCGGCCGGCGCCGAACTGGACGAGATGGCCTACGACCGGGCCAGGCGCGCTTTCGGCGAGGACGATCCGACGACCCTGGGCACCGCCCACAACCTCGGTGTGAGTCTGCGCCTGGTGGGCGAGTTCCAGCGGGCCCTGGAGCTGGACCGGCACACGCACTCGCTGAAGACACGGCTGTACGGGGTGGACCACCACCAGTCGCTCATCACCCAGGGATCCATCGCCATCGACGTCCGCGAGACGGGGGACTACGTCGGTGCGCGGTCCTTGCAGGAGGCGGTCGTCGACGGATTCCGGCCCGCTTTCGGGGAGGGAAATCCCTCGACGCTCCAGTCGTTGCGGCAACTCGGCGAGGCGTGCCGGAAGGCGGGCGACCACGACAAGGGCCTGGAGCTGGCCAGGGAGGCCTTCAACCAGTTCACCCGGCGGTACGGCGACACCCACCCCGAATCCCTCACGGCGGCCCTGGCCCTGTCGGTGGCGCTGCGCCACAACGACGACCTGGAAGCGGCCCTGGACCGCGGGATGAAGACCAGCGAACGGTTCCGGCGGGTGTTCCTGCCCGATCATCCACATGTGCTGGCCGCGGACGTGGACCTCGCTGTGACGCTACGCCTGCTGGGACGGGTGGACGAAGCGCGGGCGCTGGACGAGCAGGCGCTTGCCCTGCTGACCGAGCGGCTGGGAGAGAGGCATCCGATCGCGCTGGCTTGCGCGATCAACCTCGCCAGCGATCTGAGCGCGCTGGGTCTGGTGGAAGAGGCGCGCGAACTAGGCGCGAAATCGCTGCGATTGAGCCGTGAGCGCATGGGGGAGAAACACCCGACGGCGCTGGTGTGCGCCGCGAACCTCTCCCTGGATCTGGCCGCACTCGGTTTCGCCGAGGAGGCGTCTTCCCTCAGGGAGGAGACCTTGGCCCTTATGGACGAGGTCCTGAGCGCGCCCGGCCCTCGGGCCGCTGAGCCGGTGCCGCACCCGGCGACTGTCCAGGCTCGTGCGCGGGAGCGGGCGAACTGCGACATCGACCCGATGCCGCTGTGAGGTGACGAGGCGGGCCTCCTCGGGCGTGGACGGGATTCACTGGTTCGCCAGCCAGGTGGCCAGTTCCACCGGGTCCGGTGGGGTGCCCGTCTCCGTCGCTATCGCTGCGTATACCGCTCGGGCTCGTTCCGGGTGGTGGCGCAGGAAGCGGCCCGCGGCCAGGGACGACTGGTCCCGGCTGAGGCACTGGGCCAGCCCCGACCATGCTGTCGGCCGGCTGGGAAGGGTTGCCAGATGTGTGGCATAGGCGTGCTGGGCCGCCTTCGTCTCGCCTGCCGTCAAGAGGGCGTCAGCTCTCAGCGCTCCTGTCACGGCCGCCTTCTCCGGGTCCTCGCCGACCAAGCGATGACGGGTCAGGACGGCCAAGGTGTCCAGCCAGCGGGCGGATTCGTCGGTTACCACCCTCGAAGGCGCCGAGAGGGAACGGGGTGGGGCCGGGGCACCTGAGATCCAGGCTGCCGTGGCATCCTCCACCGCCTGCCGCGGTGGATGGAGGTGGTGAGCGCGCCAGCGGGTGGCGTGGTCCGTGGCGCAGACATGGGCCAGGGAGAGGGCGGAGTCCGGAACCGGCTCGTCCATCCAGCGGGTGGACAGTGCGTACAGGCGGTCCAGGAACCGCGCGCCGACAGGCGTCAGGCGTTCGTGGCGGTGGACCTGGCGCAGGGCCGCGGTCACATGGGCCCGCCACAGGGCGAACTCGAAATGGGCCATGGGAGTCCCGGCACCCGAGGCCAGGCGATGGGTCCGCCAGAACCGAGCGATGCCCACGAATGCGTAGATCCCCTGCATCAGGCCGTCCAAGGGGCGCGGGTCGTCCCGCCAGGGGGCATACCAGAGTTCGGGGGACTCCGACGTATCCGGGACCAGCAGGGGCGTCAGGTGCAGCAGCCCGCCCAGTTTCGTGTGCTGGAACTCGTGCACCAGGGTCACGGCCAGTTGGACCGCGTCGTCCGGCTCCGACGACTCGACGCCACCGAGCGCATCACCAGCTGTGACACTGCGTGGCCGGAACCTTTCCCTGGCCGGGCCTGGTGTCAGCGACATCAGTCCACGCCGCATCGCCTCGGCGGTCCTTGGCTGTTCGTCCAGCAGTACGGCCCAGGCACGCTCCAGCACGCGTCCCCACTGCTCGGCCTCGTCGTCGGTCAGAGGGCGGGGCTCGGTGGGCCGGGGATAGGTCCGGTACGGGTCGACGTCGTCGAGTGCCAGGGACAGGCGGTGGTGCGGAGGGCCGAGCAACAGCCGCCGCAGGGGATGCCAGCCAGGCGCTGGGGCATCCGGAGAGGCTGGCACGGTGACCGTGGCACCCGGTGCTGTGACAACCGTACGGCCCGCCTGTCGCCGGACCGTCGCCGTTCTCCACGGCTCACGGGTGGGCAGTTCTGCACAGCCCAGGGTGGGCAGTGGTACCAGGCCGTGGCGCATCGGGACCTCGATGGAGAATTCCAGCCCTGCGCGTAGTGCCGCCGCGGCGGCCAGGCAGGACACATGGCCCAGCACGACCCATAGCGGCGTGTCGTCCTGCGGGGCGCTGCCGCGAACCCGGCGCACGGCCGTGGCCAGCCACATTCCGGTCTGCGGATACATCAGTAGTTCGTCCACGACATCCGCGGCCCGGCGCTGCGCCGCACTGAGCAGGTCCCAGGCGGGGCCGAGATCGGTCGCGTCGTCGAGCATCCGTAACAGCAGCAGCCGTCGGCTGCGTTCGGCCGCGAGCAACAGCTCGATCGTGGCCGGACCGCCTTCACCGCAGCTCAGTTCCTCCAGGCCGGAGGGCGTCAGCCGGTGATGAGGAAGTGCGGGCTCAGCACGCATCCGCGGCCCTGGCCTCCTCAGTCCGGCCGCTCCGCGTTGAAGTCGCTGACACTGGCGTGCGCGCGATCGATGCGCAGGCGCAGCTCCTCCAAGGATCCGGCGAGAACCTGACCGTCCAAGGAGCGCAGCGTTTCAAGAGACACCCCCGCGAGATCGACTAGGTTGGACTCGACGGCGGCCACAGACGGCTCCATGACGGCCAAACCCCTTCCCCCCGGCTTTACTTGGCGTGCGGGATGCTCACATCCCCCTGATAATGGCCCGCCGTACAGGGGATGAAACCCGGCGCCCGGACAGCGCCGCGATATCAGGTCAGCGATGGCGCCGGGACAACTCCATCGCCTCCTGGTCCATTCGGGCAACGCCGGTGGAGTCGCCCTCCACCCACCGTATCGCTTCAAGGAGTTGGTCCAAGGTGCCTCGGTAACGCAGGCAGGTACGCAGGATGTTGAAGACATCGGGGCGCAGGGCGGGTGAGCGCGGGCTCATGGCCGAGATGACCGGGTCGATGCTGTCCAGGATCAGGGCGAGGCCGTCACGGTCGCTCACCGAGGGAATCTCGGTCAACGCCGTCACCAAGCCGTCGAGTTCGCGCGGCGGCAGGCGCTCGGGCAGGTGCGCGAGGCCGGGCGGGCCGTCCTGCCCGGGCGGGTCGGTGCGGGCCAGTCCGGCCTGGGACGCGGGCAGCCCGGCATGAGTGTGCAGCAGGGCCAGCTCGGCGGGGGAGAGCAGCCCGTACCAGCGGTCCACGCGGACGGCGGCGAGCCGGTGCGGGGCGTCTGCCCGGCGGTGGCCGGTGACCACCCCGATCAGGCGGTCCTCGTGCCAGACGGCGGCGCCGGTCAGCGCCTGCCGAGGAAGCTCTCCGTCCTGCGGCTTCACGTCGAGTACGAGGGTGTCGCCGCGGTCGTCGGGCGGGACGGAGATCACGCCCTCGGCGCGGCAGGTCGGGCCTGCCGTGAACGGCAGGGGGGCGGCCGTGAGCGGTACGGCGCCGTAGGTGGGCGGCGCGCAGCGGTTTGACATCGCGTCCGGCAACTTCAGCAGGGCCACACCGGCCGCGTCCGAGGTGAGCGCCACACGGGCGGGGGCGGTCCGGGTGCTTCCTGCGAACCGTACGGCTGTCTCCCGCGCGTCGCCGATCAGGTGCGCCGAGGTGAGGACCCAGCGGTCGCCGACCCGGTAGCCGGAGCCGTACCGCTCCGGGCCCCGGGCCGTGGTCACGCAGACCTCCGCCACCCGTGATGAATCCAGCGCAACTCCTCTGTCGCTCAAGCCAGTTCTCTCGCACCTACCCGTACCGCCGTTCCGTCACTCGATCCGGGCTGATTCCGTGCCGTGGATGCTGTGCGGCCCTGCAATGCATTAAGGTCGCCAAGGCGGTTGTAATCACCCTTAAACCGCCTGAAAGACGTAAACACCTGAAAAAGTGAAATGGACGGGGTCATGGAAAAGTCCGGAGTCGAGTCCGAGCTGATCGACCTGAGCGGGGTTCCGCTGGACGCCTGGCCCACTTGCCCCCTCCCCTCCGCCGAAGGCTCGCTGCGGCGGTTGCTGAACCGGATCGACGACCCCGCCGGCAGCCTCGGTGGGTACAACCCGCAGCGCGACGAAGCGTGAGCGGGGCGCACGTTCTGCCCGTCGGTGCCTTCGAGGAGCTGCTCGGTGGCGGCGGCGGGACCGCGGCGGTGGAGGCGCTGCGGGCGAGCGAGCGCAGTTGGCGGCTGTTGGTGGTGCGGGCCCTGCTGGATGCGCAGGGGTCGGCTCCCGCGGGAGCGTGGGAGCTGCTCATGCGGGCCCGGGACGCCGACGAGACCGCCTTCGAGGAGCTGCTCACCTATCCGGCCGTCGGTGTCTGGGCCGCGCACACCCTGCGGCGGCTGCGCGGCAGCGCGGCCGGAGTCGAGCCCCCGGACACCGGACATCTGCGCGCCGTCGCGGCGAGCGCGGCGATCCGCGCCGGGCTGGACTTCCGGACCGTCGTCCCCGTGCGGGACGGATGGGCCGTACTGCCCGCCCTCGGCGCCATGCGCGTGCCCGGCGCCGACACGGCCGAGGTGTCCGCCGCCGCGGGCCGGGTGCTGGTCGCCGGAGAGCCGCTCGACGGACCCCGCTGGCACCCCCTGACCCGGCTGGACTCCGAGGGCTGCGCCCTGCTCCTGGACGACGCCGACCCCTACCGCAGCCTGCGCACCCCCGTGCCCACCGAACCCGTGGACGCCGAGGGCTGGCAGGAGCTGTTCGCCGAGGCGTGGGGGATCCTGCGTGCCCTCGACACCGAGGCGGCCGGGGCGCTGGCCGGCGGACTGGTCACCCTCGTGCCCCGGCCGCGCGCCGAGCGGTTCCGTCCGCACAGCGCCTCCTCCGGCGACGCCTTCGGCGCGGCCCTCGCCTCCGTCCCCGACGACGGCGAGCAGCTCGCGGCCACGCTGGTGCACGAGTTCCAGCACAACAAACTCAGCGCCTTCATGCACCTGTTCACCCTTTACGAGAACCGGGGCGGTGCGCCGCGGCTCCACTACGCGCCCTGGCGGGACGACCCGCGCCCGCTGGGCGGGCTGTTGCAGGGCGTGTACGCCTTCTTCGGGGTCACCGGCTTCTGGCGGCGGCGCGAACACCCGCTGGGGCGCTTCGAGTTCGCGCTCTGGCGGGAGCAGACCGCGCACGCCCTGCACGCGATCGCCGCGGCGGAGGAGCTGACCGGGCTCGGACGGCGGCTGGTGGCCGAGCTGACCGAACGGCTGTCGCCCTGGCTCACGGAGCCGGTGGAGGACACCGCCCTCACCGCCGCCCGGCTCGCGGTGGCGGATCACCGGGCCACCTGGCGTGCGTACCATCTGCGCCCCGACCCGCGGGCGGTACGCGCACACCCGGCGGGCGAGCCGGAGCTGGTTCCCGGGGTTCCGGCCCGCGGACTCGACACCCGCGCGACACTGCTGCGCTGGCGGTTCGCCGATCCGGCGGGCTTCGACGCCCTGCGCGAGGACCCCGGCGCCACGGTGGAGGGCGCCCGCCCCGAGGACATCGCCCTGGTCACCGGGGACAACGCCCGGGCGCTGGAAGCGTTCCGCGCGCGGATTCTGCGCGGTGACGGCGACCCCGAGACCTGGGTGGGCCTCGGTATCGCGGCCCGCGCGTCCGGCGACCCGGCGGGCGGGGCACTGCTCGCCCGCCCGGAACTGGTCATGGCCGTACATGCTGAGCTGGGCACGGACGCCGACCCGTTGGACGCGGCCAGGGGGATCACCCTCAGCCCGTCCGGCGTTTGAGGGCGGGGCCCTCAAGGGCCGATGGGGGTCCGGGGGCGCAGCTCCCGGGGCCTGGACGGGAAGGGGCGGCGGGGGCGAAAACCCTCAGCCGCCCAGCTCGCTCAGCGCCTCGTCCGTCAGCCGGTACACCGTCCACTCGTCCTGCGGGCGGGCGCCCAGGGACTCGTAGAAGGCGATGGAGGGGGCGTTCCAGTCCAGGACGGACCACTCCAGGCGTTCGTAGCCGCGCGCCACGCAGATCCGGGCCAGCTCGGTGAGCAGGGCCCTGCCGTGGCCAGCGCCCCGGGCCGTGGGGCGGACGTAGAGGTCCTCCAGGTAGATGCCGTGGACGCCGCGCCAGGTGGAGAAGTTCAGGAACCACAGGGCGAAGCCGACCGGTTCGCCGGTCCCGTCGTCGACGGCCATGTGGGCGAAGGCGGCGGGGTGTTCGCCGAAGAGCGCCTCGTGCAGCTGCTCCTGTGTCGCCTTTGCCTCGTGCGGGGCCTTCTCGTACTCGGCCAGTTCCTGCACGAGCGCGTGGATGACGGGGACGTCGGCGGGGGTCGCGATGCGGATCATGGGGGGAGGATAGGGCCCGAACCCGCCCGGCCGCGCAGCCTCTTGGCGATCTCCAGCTGCTCGGGGAGCGGAGGCTCTCCCTCCTCCAGGCGCCACACCGCGCCCTGCAACACCCGCCCGTACGTCCAGGCGCGGGCCCGCTCCCGGTCCAGGGCCAGGATCTGCGTCATCGTGTCGAAGCGCCGGCGGACCTCGTCGGCCTCGAACCGGTTCCACAGCGCCGGGAGCAGTTCGAAACCCGGGTCGCCGGCGAGGGGCTTGGGGTCGATGGCGAGCCAGGGGGCGCGGGCCGCGGCCAGTACGTTCTCGAAGTGCAGGTCCCAGTGGAGCAGCCGGTCGCCGGGTTCGGCGGCCACTTCGCGGACCGCCGCCGCGCAGTCCGTGAGCAGCCGTCGTACGGGCCCGTCCTCGACCGCGGGCAGGACGGATGCGGCGCGGTCCAGGAGGCGGGGCGCGAGGTCGGCCAGGCGGCGCAGTCCGGGCGGGGCCGGGACGGCGGTCAGCTCGGCCAGCAGCCGGGCGACGACCTCGGTGGCCGCGCGGGTGTCGGGCAGGTCGCCCAACGGGCGTGTCATGTCGAGGCGTTCGAGCAGCATGGTGCCCGTGCCGGGGTCGTGGGCGAGGAGGCGGGCGGCGCCCGCGCCGTCCCAGACGCGCAGTGCGAGCGGCTCGCCGGCCGTCTCGTCGTCGACGTCCTGGAGCTTGAGCACCGCGGGTGTGCCGTCCGCCCGCAGCACGGGCAGGACCAGCGCGCAGCGGCCGCTGCGGGGCGGGCCGTCGCGGCGCAGGTCCCACTCCCGGAGGAAGCGCGCCGCGCGTTCGCCGTACTCGGCCGGAAGATCGCTCACGGGCCCGACGGTAGCGGCGCGGGAGGGGCGCCGGCCACGCGAGAACGACGGAATCCGAAGAAGACAGTGCCCGCCGCGACGGGTTACCGTCCCGGCCATGAGCAGCTCGGACAGCGGTGTCGTCAACGGCGGCATCTCCTTCTGGTACGCGGACGACGGCCTCCCTGCGGTGCGGGAGCCGCTGCCCGGGGACGCCACGGCGGACGTCGTGATCGTCGGCGGCGGGTACACGGGACTGTGGACCGCGTACTACCTGAAGAAGGCGGCGCCCTTCCTGCGGATCACCGTCCTGGAACAGAAGTTCTGCGGCTACGGCGCCTCCGGCCGCAACGGCGGCTGGCTCTACAACGGCATCGCGGGGCGCGACCGGTACGCGAAGCTGCACGGGCAGGAGGCCGCCGTACGGCTCCAGCGGGCCATGAACGAGACCGTGGCCGAGGTCCTCGCCGTCACCGGGGCCGAAGGCATCGACGCCGACGCGCACCACGGCGGCGTCCTCGAAGTGGCCCGTACACCGGCGCAGTTGGCGCGGCTGAAGGAGTTCCACCGGGCGGAGCTGGCGTTCGGGGAGAAGGACCGGGAGCTCTACGACGCCCGGGAGACCGCCGAGCGGATCCGGGTCGCCGACGCGGTCGGCTCGTCCTGGACCCCGCACGGCGCCCGGGTGCACCCGGTGAAGCTGGTGAAGGGGCTCGCGGCCGCGGTCGAGGCGCTCGGCGTCGTCGTCCACGAGGGCACCCCGGTGACCGAGATCCGCCAGGGGCACGCGGTCACGCCGTACGGCACCGTCCGCGCGCCCTACGTCCTGCGCTGCACCGAGGGCTTCACCGCCGCGCTCAAGGGCGAGCGGCGGACCTGGCTGCCGATGAACTCCTCGATGATCGCCACCGAGCCGCTCACCGAGGAACAGTGGGAGTCGGTCGGCTGGGACGGGCGCGAGACGCTCGGCGACATGGCGCACGCCTACATGTACGCCCAGCGCACGGCCGACGGGCGGATCGCGCTCGGCGGGCGCGGAGTGCCGTACCGGTTCGGTTCGCGCACCGACAACGACGGGCGCACCCGGCCCGCCACCGTCGAGGCGCTGCGGGAGATCCTGCACGGCTTCTTCCCCTCCCTCGCCGGGGTGCGCGTCGAGCACGCCTGGTCCGGGGTGCTGGGCGTGCCCCGCGACTGGTGCGCCACGGTGACCCTGGACCGGTCGACGGGGCTCGGCTGGGCCGGCGGCTACGTCGGCTCCGGCGTGGCCACGGCGAACCTGGCGGCGCGGACCCTCCGGGACCTGGTCCAGCAGGACTCGGGGCAGGGCGGGCGCACGGAGCTGACCGAGCTGCCCTGGGTGGGGCACAAGGTCCGCAGGTGGGAGCCGGAACCGCTGCGCTGGCTCGGCGTGCAGGGCATGTACGCCGTGTACCGGGCGGCGGACCGGCGGGAGACGGCGACGCACAGCGCCGGGTCCTCGCGGCTGGCGCGGGCGGCGGACCGGGTGGCGGGGCGGCACTGAGGGCGCCCGGCCCCGTCAGCCGGGGCTGTCCGGCTTGCCCTCCCCGTACAGCCAGTCCGCCCAGATCGCGTCGAAGTCCTCGTCCGGGGCCCGCTCCTCGACGTACCGGGTGAACTCCTCGGTGTCCGCGTTGCCGTGGCGGTGGCGGGCGGCCCAGCCCTGGACGAGGTCGTAGAAGGCGTCGTCACCCACCTGCTCGCGGATCTTGTGGACGACCATGGCGCCCCGGTCGTACACCGGCCGGTCGGAGATGTGCGCGGGGCCGGACGGCTTCGCGGGCGGGAAGGACCACAGCTCGGGGTCGTCCTCGGCGTACACCGCCTCGAAGGTCTCCTGGGCGCTGTCGCCGCCCTGGTCCTCCTCCCACAGCCACTCGGCGTAGGTGGCGAAGCCCTCGTTCAGCCACATGTCCCGCCAGGAGGCGGGGGAGACGGAGTTGCCGAACCACTGGTGGGCGATCTCGTGGACGAGCAGCGCGATGTCGGGGGCGCCGGGGAAGACCGGCCGGTTCTGGGTCTCCAGGGCGTACTCCGACTCGCCCGCGCCGGCGACGATCATGCCGGTGGAGGTGAAGGGGTACGGCCCGAAGTTGTACTCCGCCCACTCCATCACCCCGGGCAGTTCGCCGACGGCCTCCGGCGCGCCCTCGGCCCGGTCCACGGCCGTGTACGCGGGGTGGCCGGCGGCGGTGGAGCGGCGGACGGTGTAGTCGCCGACGGCGAGCGTGGCGGCGTGGCTCGCCATCGGCTCCCCGGTCCGCCAGGTTCTTACGGTCCGGCCGCCGCCGGTGCGCTCCTTGACCGGCTCGCCGTTGGAGACGGCCTCGACGCCCTCCGGCACGCTGACCGTCAGCTCGTACGACGCCTTGTCCGAGGGGTGGTGGCTGCCGGGGAACCAGGTCATCGAGCCCATCGGCTCGCCGAGCGCGAGGGCGCCGTCCGCCGTGTACAGCCAGCCCTCCCGGGAGCCGTCCGGGTCGGTGAGGGTGCGCGGGGTGCCGGCGTAGCGCACCCGCGTCTCGAAGGTCTCGCCCCGGCCGAGCGGGCGGGCCGGCCGGACGGTCAGCTCCTGGCCCTCGCGGCTCCAGCGGGCCCGCTCGCCGCCCACGGTGATCTCCTCCACCTTCAGGCCGGCGAGGTCCAGGTTGAAGGCGGAGAGGTCCTCGGTGGCGCGGGCGGTGACGGTGGCCGTGCCGGCCAGGTGCCGGGTGGCGGGGGCGTAGGAGAGGTCCAGGGCGTAGTGGCCGACGTCGTAGCCGCCGTTGCCGGCCTTCGGGAAGTACGGGTCGCCGACGCCCGCCGCGCCCGCGCCGGGCCCGTCGTCACCGCCCCCGCACGCGGTGAGCGCGAGGAGCAGCAGGGCGGGGAGAAACCGTACGGACCGGGGCACAATCGCGATCCTACGAGGGCGTGACACCATCACCTCGTGCTCGACATCGGCTACGCCCTCTCCAACCGCTTCCCGGACCCGCCGCAGACGGACTACCGCCGCGCGGACGTCCGGGCGCTGCGCCACGACCTGTTCTGCGGTGACGTCTACCTCGCCGACACCAAGGCGGACCGGGAGCTGTCCACGGCCTGGGGATGGGTGCCGGTGCTGGACTTCGCCTGGGCGCTGTGCGACATCGTGGAAAGTGTCGACCGGGACCCGGCGGGCTCCAGGGCCTCCCGCCCGCAGCGGGCGGAGCTGGACTTCACCGAGTCCACCGACCGGATGCTCTTCGAGCGCCGGTTCGGCTGGGTCGACGTCGAGGCCGACTGGATGCCGGCCGAGGAGGCGCCGCTGAGCTTCTCGCACGCGGAACTGCGGCGCGAGGCCCGGGACTTCCTGCACGATCTGGTCGCCGACCTGTGCGACCTGCACGAGGACCTGGCCGAGAACCCGGCGATCTGGACCCTCCAGGCGCGGTTCCCCCGGATTCCCTGACGCCCGCGGGGTCGGGGCTTCGATCCTCCCGCCTGTTCTCCGGCGGGAGCAGGGCTCCGGCTCCGGAATCCCCGGCAACAGGGCACCGGCTCCCCGGGCAGGTCCCCGGCACGAGGACCCCGGCTCCTCCGGCCGAATCCCCGGCCGGGCCGCCTGAAGCCCTCAGCCGGCCGGGCCGCCTGAATCCCTCGGAAGGGCCTGGTCCTCCACCCGAATCCCCAGCGCCGCCGCCAGCACCGGTGCCAGGTCGAGCAGTTGGCCCGTGCCGATCACCGCTCCCGCCAGGCGGTCCACCCCGTGGGTGATCTCCAGGGACGCCGCCTCTCTCAGGTCCACGTCCTTGAGGGTCGCCCCGGTCAGCTCCGCCCCCTTGAGCACACTGCCCGGGAACGCGACCCGCTCCAGCACGGCACCGCCGAAGTCCGGCTCGACCAGGACGCAGTTCTCGAAGACGACGTCCCTGACCCGGGCCCCGCGCAGATTCAGGTAGTCGATCTTGCCACCGCTGATCAGCACCCGCTCCAGCACCGAGCCGTGCAGCTGGACCCCGCCGAGGCGGGCGTCGCGCACCTCCACGTCCCGCAGGGTGGCCTCCGCCAGCTCGGTGCCGACGCCGCGCGGGGCGGTGAGCACCGAGTCCAGGAAGCGGGCCCGGGTCAGCCGGGTCCCGTCCAGCGCGCAGGACGTGAGCGCGCAGTCCAGGAAGCGGGCGCCGCCGCCGTCCTGCCCCGCCAGGTCCGCCTCGCGGAACTCCACACCGTCGTAGTCGCCGTCCGGCTCCAGCTCCCCGTCGGTGTGCGGCTCCAGCGCCGGGAGCCGTACCTCGGGGCGGCGTGCCGCCCTCACCCTTCCCGCAGTCACCATGGCCCCCATGCTGCACCCCGCCACTGACAACGCCGACGGCACGCCTGTGACCTGCGTCTCTCCGGGCGGTGTCACATTTGGGCGGGCTCGATCCGTCGTATCTGCGGAAAGGCCACCGAGCACCGGGCCCGAAGGCCACCGAGCACCAGGCCACCGAGCAGAGGGAGACCCCCATGCAGCGCATCACCGTCATCGGCGGAGGTTTCGCCGGACTCACCGCGGCCGTCACCGCGGCCGAGGCGGGCGCCCAGGTCACCGTTTACGAGGCCCACCACAGTCTGGGCGGGCGGGCGCGGACCGCCGACGGGCCGTACCGCACCAACGAGGGGCCGCACGCCCTCTACAACGGCGGCCCGCACTGGGCCTGGCTGAAGAAGCGCGGCCTGATCGGACCGCTCGCCACCATCCCGCCCCTGGAGGCGGCCAGGCTGCGGCTGCGCCACAAGGGCGTGCTGCGCCGCACCCCGCCCTTCGGCATGCTCAAGCTGCTGCGCCACGGTCTGCCGCAGGCCCCCGTCGACGTCGACTTCCTGACCTGGGCGACCGGGGTGGCGGGCGAGGAGGGCGCCCGGGCCGCGGCCCACTACTCGGCGGTCGCCCTCTTCCACCACGACCCGGGCGGCCTCTCCGCCGCGTTCGTGCAGGAGCGGCTGCGCCGGGCGACCAAGCTCCCCCCGGAGGCCCACTACCCGCGCGGCGGCTGGGGCGGCCTCATCGGGCGGATGGCCGACCACGCCTGGAACCTCGGCGTCCGGATCGAGACGCTGTCCCGGATCGACACCCTCCCGACGGACACCCCGGTCGTCGTCGCCACCTCGCTGGACTCCGCCCGCCGGCTGCTGGGGGACGACACGCTGCGGTGGCCGAGCGGCCGTACGACGCTGATCGACCTCGCGGTGCGCAGTCGGCGCGGGGACGCCTTCGTCGTGTCCGACCTGGACCACCCGGGGTGGATCGAGCGGTTCACCGCGCAGGACCGGACCCTCGCGCCCGCCGGTGAGCAGCTGATCCAGGGCCAGATCCCGCTCGGCCCCGGCGAGTCCCGGGCGGTCGGGATCGACCGCGCCGAGGAACTGCTGGACCTCGGGTTCGAGGGCTGGCGGGACCGGGTCACCTGGCGCCGGGAGGCCCTCGCCGGCGGCCGCACGGGCGCCGTGGACCTGCCCGGGACCACCTGGCGGGACCGGCCCTCGATCGACCGCGGTGACGGCGTCTACCTCGCGGGCGACCAGGTCGCGGCGCCCGGGGTGCTCTCCGAGGTGTCCTTCAACAGCGCCCTGGGCGCGGTGTCGCTGGCGCTCGGCCGGAGCGCGCTTGACCTCAAGCATGCTTGAGGTTGAAGAGTGGGGGGCCTGACCCACCCGCGGACCCGTTGGGGGAGCCCTCATGCACGCCATTCGCCTGCACGCTTTCGGACCGGCCGAGAACCTCGTCCATGAGCGGGTGGAGGACCCCCGGCCCGGTCCCGGCCAGGTCCGGATCGCGGTCGCCGCGGCCGGTGTCCATCTCCTCGACACCGCCCTGCGCGAGGGCTTGCGGGGGCCGGGCCCGGGACCGGCGGTCCTGCCCACCGTGCCGGGGCGTGAGGTGGCGGGCGTGGTGGAGTCCCTCGGGGAGGGCGTGGCCGGGCTCTGGCTCGGCAGGCGGGTGGTGGCCCACCTCGGCTTCGTCCCCGGGGGCTACGCCGAACTCGCGGTGACCGAGGTGGAGCGGCTGCACGAGATCCCGGCGAACCTGGACTTCGCCGAGGCGGTCGCCATGATCGGCACGGGCCGTACGGTGATGGGGATCGTCCAGTTCGCGGAGCTGGGTCCGGAGTCCGTGGCCGTCGTCCCGGCGGCGGCCGGTGGGATCGGCACCCTGCTGGTGCAGTACGCGAGGAACGCCGGGGCCACCGTCGTCGGTCTGGCCGGCGGCGCGGAGAAGGCGGCCCGGGTGCGGGCGAACGGCGCCGATCTCGCCGTCGACTACACGGAACCCGACTGGCCGGCGAAGGTCCGCGCCTGGCTGGGCGGCCGTGCGGCCACGGTGGTCTTCGACGGGGTCGGCGGGAACGCGGCCCGGGAGTCCGTCGCGCTGCTCGGGCCCGGCGGCCGGCACATCGTCTTCGGCTGGTCCGGCGAAGGGCTGCACGACGGCGAGCCCTACCTCGTGGAAGGGCTGTCCGAGCAGGTCCTCGGGCCCGTGATGCTCGGCCGGGCGGGTGGCCCCGACCCGATCCGCACGCTCGAACTGCGCGCCCTGACGGAAGCCGCCCACGGTCGGCTCACCCCCGCCGTGCAGCGCTTCCCGCTCGCCGAGGCGGCCGCCGCGCACCGCGCGCTGGAGACCAGGGCGACGACCGGCAAGGTCGTCCTGGAACCGTGACGGGTCCCCGACGGGGGCGGACACGGTGGGGCGGGTACGACGCGGCGGGTACGACCGGACCCCCGGCCGGGGGCCGGGGGTCCGGATCGAACGCGCGTGTCTGAAGGCTTAGGCGCCGGAGGGCGCCGAAGCCTCGACCGCGGGCGTCTCAGACGTTGACGCCGAAGTCCTGGGCGATGCCGACCAGGCCGGAGGCGTAGCCCTGGCCCACCGCGCGGAACTTCCACTCCGCGCCGTTGCGGTACAGCTCGCCGAAGACCATGGCGGTCTCGGTCGCCGCGTCCTCGGACAGGTCGTAGCGGGCGATCTCGGCCCCGCCGGCCTGGTTGATGATGCGGATGTAGGCGTTGCGGACCTGGCCGAAGTTCTGCGAGCGGTTCTCGGCGTCGTAGATCGAGACCGGGAAGACGATCTTGTCGATGTCGGCCGGGAGGCCGGCCAGGTTGACGTTGATCGCCTCGTCGTCGCCGGCGCCCTCACCGGTGCGGTTGTCACCGGTGTGGACGATGGTGCTGTCCGGGGTCTGCTTGTTGTTGAAGAACACGAAGTGGCCGTCGGAGTAGACCTTGCCCTGCGTGTTCACCGCGATCGCCGAGGCGTCGAGGTCGAAGTCCGTGCCGGTGGTGGTGCGGACGTCCCAGCCGAGGCCCACGGTGACGGCGGTCAGGCCCGGAGCCTCCTTGGTGAGCGAGACGTTGCCACCCTTGGACAGGCTTACAGCCATTGTTGGGAGTCCCTTCCCTCGTTTTGCGTACGAGCACGAAGCTACAGCTACCCCTATGAACGTCGAGAGGGGTACGCGAGGTTCCAGCCCGCTTTACTTTCTTTACTCGGCCTTCCGGAGCAGTCCGGGACGTAATTCGCGTGACGTGGACCGGACAGAGGCGGGACCATGGACGGCATGTCCGGTCCTTATGTCGTCCGCGGCTCCGTCTCGCTCCCCGAGGCCGAGCTGATGTGGCGTTTCTCGCGTTCGTCGGGGCCCGGCGGTCAGCACGTCAACACCAGTGACTCGCAGGTGGAGCTGCGCTTCGACCTGGCGCGCACCGAGGCGCTGCCCGAGGTGTGGAAGCAGCGGGCGCTGGAGCGGCTCGCCGGACGTCTGACCGACGGCGTCCTCAGTGTCCGTTCCTCCGAGCACCGCTCCCAGTGGCGCAACCGCGAGACCGCGGCCGTACGCTTGGCCGCCCTGCTCGCCGAGGCCACCGCGCCCCCGCCCAGGCCGCGCCGGGCGACCCGCATCCCGCGGGGCATCAACGAGCGCCGGCTGCGGGAGAAGAAGCAGCGCTCGGACACCAAGCGCGGGCGCTCCGGGCGGGACTGGGGATAACCCCGGCTCCGTCACATCGCCGGCACCGGCACCAAGTCGCCGACACATCGCCGTCACAGAGCCGGCCCGGCGTCCGTCATGTCGGTGAGCGCGTGTTCCCGACGAGAGGTGTGACGGACCCATGACCACGGACGACGAGTTTCTCGCCCGGCGCTTCGAGGCGCACCGGGGACGCCTGCTGGCCGTCGCCCACCGCATGCTCGGCTCGTCCGCCGAGGCGGAGGACGCCGTGCAGGAGGCCTGGTTCCGGCTCAGCCGGTCCGGGCCGGAACGGATCGACAACCTCGGCGGCTGGCTGACCACCGTGGTCGGCCGGGTCTGCCTCGACCTGCTCCGCTCCCGCGGCTCGCGCGCCGAGCAGCCGCTGGACGCCGTCGGCGCCCGGCCGGACACCGGCGCAGACCCCGAGCGGGACGCGCTGCTCGCCGACTCGGTGGGCGTCGCCCTGCTCGTCGTACTGGAGAACCTCACTCCCGCCGAGCGGCTGGCGTTCGTGCTGCACGACCTGTTCGCGGTGGACTACGAGGAGATCGCGACCGTGGTCGGCCGTACCCCCGGGGCGGCCCGGCAGCTGGCCAGCCGGGCCCGGCGCCGGGTGCGCGGGGCGCGGCCCTCGGACGCCGATCCGGCGCGGCAGCGGGCGGTCGTGGACGCCTTCCTGGCCGCCGCGCGCGAGGGCGACATCCAGGGGCTCGTCGACGTCCTCGACCCCGACGTGGTGGCCCACACCGAGGCCGGTGTCCTCGCGGGCGCCCGCGAGGTGGCCGGCAACGCCTCCCGCTTCGCCGCGCTCGCCCAAGTCACCCGGCCCGCGCTCGTCGACGGCCGGGCGGGCCTGGTGCTGCTGGTGGACGGGCGGCCCGAGCGGGTGCTGGACCTGACGGTCGTGGGCGAGCGGATCGCCGTCATCGACATCGTGAAGGACCCCGAGCGGCTGGCCCGGATGGAGGTCGTGCCCCTCTGAGGCCCCGCTAGGGCCTGTCTTCCGCAAGATTCAGCACCCCGACCGTCTGGCCCCCGCTGGTCTCGCCGTTCGGTTCGAAGCCGAGGGCGAGGTAGAAGCGCTCGGGGCCGGTCGGGCCGGGGTGCCAGGTGACGTACAGCTCGGTGCCGCCCCTGCGGCGCAGCTCCCGCGCCACGGACTCCACCGCGAAGCGGCCGTAGCCGCGGCCCTGTTCCGCCGCGGCGATGTTCAGCCGCCACAGGCCGGAGCGGACGACGGAGCCGTCGCCCTTCCAGTCGATGTCGAAGAAGGCCATCAGGAAGCCCACCGCCCGGCCGTCGTCGACGATCAGGCGCGGCCAGGCGACCCCGGGCCAGACGTAGGCCTCGGCGAGGGAATGCGCGACCGGTTCGACGGCGTGCTCCTGGTCCGGGCGGATCCGGATGGCGAGAGCGTCCTCGACATTCCTCGGAGTGAGCGTGTCGAGGCGGGGGCCGGTGGCGGTCGTCATGGGGCGAACCGTAGAGCGCGCGCTCACCCTGCGCCATCCGAATTCGGGCTCAGCCCAATTGGCGATAGCGACCGCGGAAATAGGTGAGCGGACCGCCCTCCGCGCCCGGCACTTCGGCCGTCAGAACGCGTCCGACGACCAGTGTGTGGTCGCCCGCGACCGTCCGCTGTTCGGTGCGGCACTCCAGGGTGGCGAGCGCGCCGCCCAGCAGCGCGGCCCTGGTCGCTTCGCCGCGGACATGGGGGACGTCCTCGAAGAGGAGGCGGTCGCTGATGCGGCCCTTCATGGCGAAGCGGCCGGCGATGTGGCGCTGGCGCTCGGACAGCACCGAGACCGCCCACAGGGGCTGCTCGTCGAGGAGGTCGTCCATGCGCGATCCGTTCCGCAGGCTGACCAGCACCAGCGGCGGGTCCAGGGAGACCGACATGAACGCCGTCGCGGTCATGCCGACGTCCTCGCCCTTCGGGCCGTCCGGGCTCAGGGGCGGTTCGAAGGCGGTCACCAGGACCACTCCCGCGGCCAGCCGGGACATGGCGGCGCGGAACTCGTCGTTGCTCACCCCCTCAGCATGCCCGGCGGCGGCGGGCGCGGTGAGCGGGGAGAGGGGGGAGAGTGGGGCGGGGGGAGTGTTCGGCACGCCGGAAACGCTAATCTCCCCCTCGGGACCGTCGCATCGGGCCCGGGTCCGAGAACGGACCTAGGACCTTCGACGGACACTCCGCAGCGGAGTCGAATGACTTCGCGCAGTGCACAAACTTTGCGTTCAGGAAACGCACAGGAAAAATGCAGAAACCCCGCTCAATTGTTCATCTTTCGCTGTGACTTGAGTCACAAGGGGCACTAATTGTTGACCCTGTGTACCGAGTGGGCAGCGCGCTGTGATTCAGTGGCCGGGGACCTTCATCAAGAACAGCAAGCGCGCCGCGCGGAAAAGACGCCGAAGACAACCCTTCATTCACTGCGAGGTCTCGGGGGGAGGGCGAGCATGGAGACCGAGTCGGAGCCGTACGTCCGTCTTGCGACCCTGCGACAACTGCACCAGGTCATGGCGGACATGAACACCGCACGCAGCCTGGCCGACACACTGCAGACCGTCGCCGACGGCGTGGTCAACGGCCTCGGCTACGAGCTGGCCTGCGTCAACCTGGTCCGGCAGGACGGCGACCTGGTCGTCGCCGCGCTCGCGGGCAACCCCGCCGCCGAGGCGCTGATCACCGGCCGGGTCGGCTCGCGCGAGTCCTGGGACCGCCGGCTCGGCATGGGCGAGCACTGGGGCGACCTGGTGTTCATACCCCACACCGAGGGCTGGGTCCTCGACGACGACGACGTCCCGCAGTGGTATACCGACGGTCCCGCGCCCCGCTTCGAGGACGAGTGGCACCCCTCCGACCGGCTCTTCGCGCCGATGTACACGCCCGGCGCGCACGGCGGCGGCTCCGGC
This sequence comes from Streptomyces sp. NPDC000983, assembly GCF_040299205.1. Lineage (NCBI taxonomy): Bacteria > Bacillati > Actinomycetota > Actinomycetes > Kitasatosporales > Streptomycetaceae > Streptomyces > Streptomyces sp. NPDC000983. Next base: position 108,779 of record NZ_JBEPBM010000011.1, read on the forward strand.
GAGCTGATCGGCGTCCTGTCCGTGGACCGGCCGCGCAACGGCCGGCTGCCGGGTGCCTGGGGCCGCGAGGCCCTGCAGATGTACGCCTTCCAGGCCGCCATCGCGATCAGCAACGCGCGGCTGCGCGCCAACATGCAGCGGGCCCTGGTCCGCCTGGAGCGCGAACAGCAGGCGCTGCGGGCCAGCGAGGAGAGCTTCCGGCAGGCCTTCGAGTACGCCCCCTCCGGCATGGCCATCGCCGAGATGGGCGGCGACCAGCACGGCCGCATCCTGCGCACCAACGACGCCCTGTGCCGGCTGCTGGGCCGCCCGGCCGCCGCGATGCGCCGCTACTCCTTCTCCGACCTCGTCCACCCCGAGGACATCGGCACCCTGCTGCGGACCTCCGCCGAGGGCGGCCGGGCCGAGCTCAGGCTCGGGCGCCGGGACGGCACCTACGTCTGGGTCAGCCTGCGCAACAGCGTGGTCGCCGACGCCGCCGACGGCCCCCGCTTCCTGCTCACCCACGTCGAGGACATAGAGGAGCGCAAGCGGCGCGAGCTCCACCTCGCCCACCGCGCCTCCCACGACTCCCTGACCGGCCTGCCGAACTCCGCCGAGCTGCGCGCCCGCCTCTCCTCCCGGCTGTGCCGGCGCCCCGCCCAGGCGGGCGAGCTGGAGACCCTCGACGCGGCCTACGGCCACCCCGCCTTCGACGTCAACGGCCACGGCTTCGACTTCCCGCCCGGCGCGGACTCCCTCGAGGGCTACGACCACCATGTGCACACCGTCGCCCCGGAGAGTGAATACGACGACGGCACCAAGGGGCTCGCGGTGCTCTTCTGCGACCTCGACGGCTTCAAGTCGATCAACGACCGGTTCGGGCACAACTCGGGTGACGCGGTTCTCATCGAGGTCGCCCGCCGGCTCACCCGGGGCGTCCGCGACGGCGACACCGTGGCCCGCCTCGGCGGCGACGAGTTCGTCGTCCTCGCCGACGGACTCGGCCGGGCCGACGCCCAGGACCTCGCGGTACGCCTGCGCAACGAGATCATCCAGCCCATCCGGGTCGACGGCCGGGCCATGCGGGTGGGCGCCAGCTTCGGCATCGGCTGGGCGCACTGCGGCATGACGGCGGACGAGGTGCTGAAGTCCGCCGACGAGCGGATGTACGTAGAGAAACGATCTCGTCCCAAACAGCACAGACGCGCCGGGTGATTCCCAGGTCAGCGAGCTGATGCGGTCCGAGTCACCCGTTCGGGTCAGTCAGAGCGGGTAGGCTCGCCCTTCGTCACACGTACCGCATCCGCCCCGCACCTGGTGAGGAGACCAAGGGATGACGTCCGGCAACAACGGCGCCCATACGCCCGAGGACGACGACCCGTTCGGCTACCTCTACGCCGACGGGCAGGCCAACGGAGCCCAGCCCCCGTCCGGTGGCTACGGCTACCCGAACTCGGTGAACCGGGTGCGGTCGGTCGGCCAGCGCCAGTACGGCCAGCAGCAGGCGCAACCGGCCGGCTACGGCCAGGTCCCCCAGCAGCAGGGCGCCTACGGTCAGGCGAACGCGCACTACACGGCCCCGGAGACCCTCCCCGGCGGTGCCCCGACCACCCAGCAGCAGGCGATGCCCTCCTACGGCGGGGGCGGTGGCCGCGGACGGGGCCCCAACACCAAGGGGCTCCTGATCGGCGCCGTCGCGGTGGTGGCCGCGGTCGTGATCGGTATCGCGGTGGCGATGGCGGGCGGCGACGACGGCGAGGGCGGCGACGCGAACCAGGTCGACTCGTCGCCGACGCAGACCGCGAGCGAGGAGGCGACTCCCTCACAGGGCGGCGAGCCGGAGAAGGAGGTGGAGCTGCCCACGTCGGACGCCAAGACGATGCGGCTCTCGCCGGGCGTGGCCACCGCCTCCGAGGTGGAGGGCGCCCAGTCCGAGAACGGCACCTACGTCGCCGGCCTGAACCAGCCCGGCGCCTCGGTCACCTGGACCGTCGACGGCATCCCGGAGGACGGCGCGTACACGCTGTTCGCGCGGTACAGCGCGGCCGGTGAGGACCAGTCGATGACGCTCACCGTCAACGGCAAGCCGTTCGGCACCAAGCTGAGCATGAAGAACTACGCCAAGGCCGCGGACGGCGACTTCGCCAAGGGCTGGACCACGACGTACGCCTACCCGACCCTCAACAAGGGCACCAACACGATCTCGGTCACCTGCGGCGACGGCGACAAGTGCAACGTCCTGCTGGACCAGATGTGGGTCAAGGCGGGCCAGGTCAAGAACTAGGGCCGCCCCGCTCAGGCCGCGCTGGCCTCCGCCGTCACCGCCACCCGGGTCAGCAGCTCCTCGTAGGCCGTGCGGTCGAACTCGCCCGCCACCGGGGCCAGTACGCTCGCCGCGGACAGGGCCGTGGCCCGGATCAGGCGGTCCGGCCAGGGGAGTCGCTCCACCAGGCCCGACAGCAGACCCGCGACCGCCGCGTCGCCCGCGCCGGTCGGGTTGCCGCGCAGGGTGCCGGGCGGAGCCGCCCGCCAGCGGCCCTCCGGGGTGTGGGCGAGCAGGCCCCCGGCGCCGAGCGAGGCCACGACCGTGTGCGCACCGCGCCGGCGGGCGTCCTGGGCGGCCCGCAACGGCTCGTGGGAACCGGTCAGTTCGGCCAGCTCGTCGGCGTTGGGCTTGACGATGTCGGGGCGCGCGGCGACGGCACGGCGCAGGGGTTCGCCGCTGGTGTCCAGCAGGACGGGAACGCCCGCGGCGCGCGCCGCGCGGACCAGCCCGGCGTAGGCGCCGACCGGAACGCCCGGCGGGAGGCTGCCGCACAGGGCCACCGCGTCGGCGGAGGCGAGCAGCCGGCCGTAGGACTCCTGGAAGGCGGACCACTCGGCGGGGGTGACGATCGGGCCCGGCTCGTTGAGCTGGGTGGTGTCGCCGCTGAGGTCGTCGGCCACGGCTATCGTGCGGCGGGTCGCGCCGGAGACCGGGACGAGGGCGTCGCTCACCGCGCCGACCGCGGCGAGCCGTTCGCGGATCACCCGGCCCGTGGCACCGCCCACCAGGCCGGTGACGGTCACCTCGTGTCCGAGGGCCGCCAGCACCCGGGCCACGTTCAGGCCCTTGCCGCCGGGGCGTTCGAGGACCTCGGTGACCCGGTGGGAGGCGTGCGGGCGCAACGCCCGTACGCGATAGGTGATGTCGAGAGCGGTGTTCAGTGTGACCGTGAGGATCACCCGGGCCGACCTCCCCCCGAAAAGTGGTGCCGTCTCTTCCGGGCCTGATCATGCCAAACAGACGGCGGTCGTCCCAGTCCTCGAAGGCGACCGCCGTCCGTACCGCTGCCGGACGGATCAGCCCAGTTGGGGATCGACCACCCATTCACCCCGGCGCAGCACGCCCTTGAGGTCGAAGGAGGAGTCGAGGACCACCAGGTCGGCGTACTTGCCGGGCTCCAGGGAGCCGATGGTGTCGGCCATGCCGAGCAGCCGGGCCGGGTTGGCGGACAGGGCCGTCACCGCGTCCGGGACGGACAGCCCGTCGACCGTCACCGCGCGCTTGAAGGCGCGGTCCAGGGTGAGGGTGGAGCCCGCGATCGAGCCGCCCTCCACCAGGCGGGCGACGCCGTCGGCGACCTCCACCTCCAGCGGGCCGAGCATGTAGCGGCCGTCGCCGAAGCCGGCCGCGTCCATCGCGTCGGTGATGAACGCGACCCGGTCCGCGCCCGCGTGACGGAACGCCAGCTGGAGGGAGGCGGGGTGCAGATGGGTGCCGTCGTTGATCAGCTCGACGGTGATCCGGTCGTCCTCCAGCAGGGCGGCGATCGGGCCGGGGGCGCGGTGGCCGAGCGGGGGCATCGCGTTGAAGAGGTGGGTCGCCACGGTGGCGCCCGCGTCGATCGCGGCCACGGTCTGCTCGTAGGTGGCGTCCGTGTGACCGATCGCCGCGATGACGCCGTGCTCGGCGAGCAGGCGCACCGAGTCGATGCCGCCGGGCAGTTCGGTGGCGAGGGTGACCATGGCAGCCCTGCCGCGGGCGGCGTCGATCAGCTTGCGCACGTCGGCCGGGTCGGGGTCGCGCAGGAGTTCCTCGGAGTGCGCGCCCTTGCGGCAGGGGGAGATGAACGGACCCTCGAAGTGGATGCCCGCGATGTCGCCCTGCTCGGCGAGTTCGGAGAGCAGGCCCGCGCGCTGGGCGAGGAAGTCCATGTCGCCGGTGACGGTGGAGGCGACCAGGGTGGTGGTGCCGTGCCGGCGGTGGGTCTCGATGCCCCGGAGCACCTCCTCGACGGTGCCCGAGGTGAAGGAGGCTCCGCCGCCGCCGTGGTTGTGGAGGTCGACGAAGCCGGGCACCACGTAGTGGTCGGTTACGTCGATGACCTGGGCGTTCTCCTGGGCGCTCGCGACGATCCGGTCGCCCTCGAAGACCACCTCGCCGTTGCGGACGAGTCCCGTGGGAAGGGCTGCGTGGGCTCCCTTGAGGATCGTCTGCCGGCCGGTGGGGGCCGGTCGCGCCCCGCGGCGGAGCCGCAGCCCGTCGCCGTCCCGCGCCCCTGGGGGAGTTGCCATCAGGTCGTTACCTCCGTGCCGTGAGTAGTGTCGAGGAGATCCCAGGCCAGCAGCCCGGCGCCCAGGCATCCCGCCGTGTCGCCGAGGGCCGCCGGGACGATGGCCGGCAGTTTCTGGAACGTGACCCGCTGCCGGACGGCGTCCTGCAGTGGTGCGAACAAGGTTTCCCCCGCCTCGGCGAGGCCGCCACCGATGATCAGGGTGCGCGGGTCCAGCAGGGTGAGGGCGCCGACCAGGCCGTCCGCGAGGGCGTCCACCGCCTGCCGCCAGACGCGTACGGCGTTCGGGTCGCCGGACATGACGGCCTTCGCGCAGTCCGCGGCGTCCGCCTCCGGATCGCCGCTCGCGGCCGCCCACGCCTCGCTGACCGCCGCGGCCGAGGCGTACCGCTCCAGGCAGCCGTGCTGTCCGCAGGGGCAGGGGCTGCCGCCGGGGCGTACGACGACATGGCCGATCTCGCCCGCGAAGCCGTGCGCCCCCGCCTCCACCCGGCCGTCCAGGCCGATCGCGCCCGCGATGCCGGTGCCCAGCGCCACGAACAGGAACCGGTCGGTGCCCCGGCCCGCTCCGATGCGGCCCTCGGCGAGGCCGCCGGTGCGCACGTCGTGCCCGAGCGCGGCGGGGACGCCCAGCCGCGCGCCGACGAGGTCGCGCAGCGGGACGTCGCGCCAGCCCAGGTTGGCGGAGTAGGCGGCGACCCCGGTGGCCTCCTCGACGATGCCGGGGACGGCGAGGCCGGCCGCGACGGCGGGCTCGCCGAGCGTCTCCACGCCGTGGGCGCGCAGCTCGGCGGCGAAGTCGAGGATGCCCGCGACGACCGCGTCGGGGCCGCGCTCGCGTCCGGTCGGCCGGCGGGCCTGGTGCAGCAGGGCGCCGTCGGCCCCGACCAGGGCGGCCTTCATCCCGGTGCCGCCCACGTCGAGGGCGATGACATGTCTCACGAAGACAGTGTGGCCCGTCTACCCATGAGAGGTCTAGTCCACTACGGTGGTGTAGACCTTATGACGTTGTTTCGAAAGATTTCGCTTCGGGTTGGGGACATAGCAGTGCAGCGGCGCAGGACGGCAATGATCGCGGCGGTGTCCGCCCTCGGTATGACGGCGGTGCTCGGTGGCTGCGGCCTGACCGGCGGATCGGACGAGGTCACGCTGAGGCTCGTCGCCGCCGACTACGGCGACAGCGCGGCCAACAGCTCCGGCAAGTACTGGAACGCCCTCGCCGAGGAGTACGAGAAGGACCACCCCGGCGTACGGGTCGAGGTCAGCGTGTACTCCTGGACCGACGTCGACCGCGAGGTCAAGGAGCTCGTCGACGCCGGCAAGGCCCCCGACCTGGCGCAGATCGGCGCGTACGCCGACTACGCGAAGGCCGGGAAGCTCTACACCGCCAGCGAGCTGCTCTCGATCACCACCCAGGCCGACTTCCTCCCCCAGTTCGCCTCGGCGGGCGCCGTCAAGGGCATCCAGTACGGGATGCCCTTCGCCTCCTCCACACGGCTGCTGTTCTACAACAAGGACCTCTTCGAGCAGGCCGGCATATCCGCGCCGACCACCTGGCAGGAGCTGGCCGCCGACGCCGAGGCGCTGAAGGCGAACGGCGTGAAGTACCCGTACGCGCTGCCGCTCGGGCCGGAGGAGGCCCAGGCCGAGACCATGCAGTGGCTGCTCAGCGGCGGAGGCGGCTACACCGACACCGACGCCGGCACCTACAACATCGACTCGCCGGAGAACATCGCCACGTTCGACTGGCTCAACGACGAACTGGTCGGCCAGGGCCTGACCGGCCCGGGCGCGCCCGCCGCCCTGAACCGCGCGGACGCCTTCGAGGCGTTCACCGACGGCGAGGTCGGCATGCTCAACGGGCACCCCTCGCTGATGAAGGCGGCCAAGGCCAAGGGCGTCGACTTCGGCATGGTGCCGATGCCCGGCGCCGACGGGCCGAGCGAGGTCTCCATGGGCGTCGCCGACTGGATGATGGCGTTCAAGCAGAACGGCCACGCCGAGGAGGTCGGCGACTTCCTCGACTTCGTCTACGAGGAGGAGAACGTGCTCGCCTTCTCCCGCGAGTACAACCTGCTGCCCGTGACGAACGCCGTCTCCGACATCATGAGCACGGCCGAGCAGGACGCCGACCTGAAGCCCTTCCTGCGGGCCCTGTCCTCCTCCGAGCTGTACCCGGTGGGCCGCACCTCCTGGGCCGCGGTCAGCGCCGAGGTGAAGAAGCGGATCGGCAAGGCGGTCTCCTCCAGCGGCGACCCGGCGACCGTGCTGCGCGAGCTCCAGGCCACGGCGGCCGCCGAGGAGGCCGCGGAGTAGCCGCGCTGTCGGTGCCGGGGGCTACCGTGGGCCCGTGCAACAGGACCCGCTGAACCCCAGGGAACAGGCCGTCCTCGCCCTGGAGCGCCGCGGCTTCGCCGGCCCCGGCGCCAAGGAGCGGGCGATCCGCGAGGAGCTGGGCCTGGCCCCCGTCCGCTACTACCAGCTCCTCAACGCCCTCCTCGACGACGCCCGGGCCCTCGCCCACGACCCGGTCACCGTCAACCGCCTGCGCCGGGTCCGGGACTCCCGCAGAAGCGAGCGCTGAACCCGTCGCCGGGCGGATGCCCTGCTGACCGCACGCCCCCCGTCTCGGTAGGGTCGCCCGTATGGGCAGCCACCAGGACTCGACCTCCCTGCCGACCCCCGCCACCCCCGCCGGACGGGCCGGGCTCGCGGCGATCCTCGAACGGCCGGAGCGCGCGGTGATCGCGCTCGACTTCGACGGGACGCTCGCGCCGATCGTCCCCGACCCCGACCGGGCCCGCGCCCACCCCGACGCGGTGCCCGCGCTCGCCGCCCTCGCGCCGAAGGTCGCCGCCGTCACGGTGGTCACCGGCCGCCCGGCCGGCGTCGCCGTCCGCAACGGCGGCTTCGCCGGCGTCCCCGGCCTCGAACACCTCGTCGTCCTCGGCCACTACGGCGCCGAACGCTGGGACGCCGCCACCGGCACCGTCACCGCGCCCGAGCCCGACCCCGGGGTCGCCGCCGTCCGTGCCGAACTGCCCGGCGTCCTCGACGGCGTCGGTGCCTGGCACGGCACCTGGATCGAGGAGAAGGGCCGCGCGCTCGCCGTCCACACCCGCCGCGCCAGCGACCCGCAGGCCGCCTTCGAGGCGCTGCGCGACCCCCTCACCGCACTCGCCACCCGCCACGGACTGATCGTCGAACCGGGCCGGATGGTCCTCGAACTGCGCCCGCCGGGCATGGACAAGGGCGTCGCCCTGCTGGACCACCTCCGCGAGAGAGACGCGGCCTCGGTCCTCTACGCCGGTGACGACCTCGGCGACCTGCCCGCCTACGCGGCCGTCGACAAGGTGCGCGCCGACGGCACCCCGGGCCTGCTGGTGTGCAGCGGCAGCGAGGAGGTCCCCGAGCTGGAGGAACGGGCCGACCTGGTGGTGAAGGGACCGGCCGGAGTGGTGGACCTGCTGAACCGGCTGGCGGCCGCACTGGGCTGAACCCACGGCCGCCGGCGCCTCTGCCTTGGTTCAGGAGGTGAGGGCCCTCAGCACTGGGCTGAACCCACTGCCGCCGGCGCCTCTGCCTCGGCTCAGGCGGTGAGGGCCCGCAGCTGCTCCAGGAACCACTGCTCCGGGGGCAGCGCCGTGGCCGCGCCGGCCAGCCGCTTGGTGCGCTCGGCGCGCTCGGAGGGCGGCATCGTCAGGGCCTCGTGCAGGGCGTCCGCGGTGGCCAGCACGTCGTAGGGGTTCACCACGATCGCGTCCTCGCCGAGTTCCTCGTACGCGCCCGCCTCCCGCGACAGCACCAGCGCGCACCCCTCGTCGGAGACGACCGGCACCTCCTTGGCGACCAGGTTCATGCCGTCCCGGACCGGGTTGACCAGGGCCACGTCGGCGAGCCGGTAGGCGGCCAGGGAGCGGGCGAAGTCGTCCTTGACGTGCAGCACCACCGGCGTCCAGCCCGGGGTGCCGAAGGCGTCGTTGATCTCGTCCGCGAGCCGGCGCACCTCGGCCGTGTACTCGCGGTAGACGGCGAGGTCCTGCCGGGAGGGGTAGGCGAAGGCGACGTGCACGACCCGCTCGCGCCACTCGGGGCGGTCCTGAAGCAGATGCCGGTAGGCCAGCAGCCCGCGCACGATGTTCTTCGACAGCTCGGTCCGGTCCACCCGGACGATCGTCCTGCGGCCCGCGCCGATCTCCGTCCGCAGCGCCGCCATGCGCTCGGCGACGTCCGCCTCGTGCGACCGCGCGCGCAGGAAGTCCGCGTCCGCGCCCAGCCCGTGCACGCCGACCTCGGTGGCGCCCAGGCCCCCCGCCAGCTCCGTGCTGCACGCGGTGAAGGCGTCCGCCCAGCGCCGGGTGAGGAAGCCCAGTCGGTCGGCGCCGAGCATGCCGTCGAGGACCTCCCGCGCCACGTCGTCAGGGAGGATGCGGAAGTAGTCCACCGGCGCCCACGGGGTGTGCGAGAAGTGGCCGATGCGCAGGTCGGGGCGGAGCTCGCGCAGCATCCCCGGCACCAGCGTCAGGTGGTAGTCCTGCACCAGGACCGCGGCCCCGTCGGCCGCGTCGCCGGCCAGCGCCTCGGCGAAGGCCAGGTTGTAGCGCCGGTAGTTCTCCCACTGCCGCCGGAAAGCGGCGTCGAAGACCGGCTCCAGCGGCGTCTGGTACAGCATGTGGTGGACGAACCACAGCACCGAGTTGGCGACGCCGTTGTAGGCGTCGGAGTGCACCTCGGCCGGGATGTCGAGCATCCGCACACCGTCCTCGCCGACCCCGCGGCGGACCGCCTCGCGGTCGCCGTCGGAGAGCGCGGAGCACACCCACAGGGCACCGGCGTCCGGCCCGATCGCCGAGAGCCCCGACACCAGTCCGCCCCCGCCCCGTTTGGCGCGCAGCGAGCCGTCGCCTTGGACCTCGTAGGAGACCGGGCCGCGGTTCGACGCGACCAGCACCCGGGCAGCATCGTGCGTGGAAGCCATGTGCTCCAACCTAGCCCGTGTCGTAAACGCTCAAACGTACGAGCAGTCGGCGGGGGAATGTGTCAGGCCACCTTGCGTGCGGCGTACTCGGCGATCTCCACCATCGGCGGCCGTTCCTCGGTGTCCACCGAGTACGTCCGCGGCTCGAAACCGTCCTCGCCGCGCTCGAACTGGGTCAGCGCGGGGCGGACCAGGTGCCCGCGGGCCAGGCGGAGCTGGGCGGTGCGGTAGATCGCCGCGGACATCCGGCCGAGCGCCTGCCCGTCCTGGTGCCGGTGCTTGCGCACCCCCACGTCGACCTGGGCCAGCGCGTCCAGGCCCACCAGGTGCAGCGAGTCGATCAGCATGCCCAGCTCCACGCCGTAGCCGACGGGGAAGGGGAGCTGTTCGAGCAGCGAGCGGCGGGCCGCGTACTCCCCGCCCAGGGGCTGCACGAATCCGGCGAGCTGCGGCCAGTGCATGTTCAGCAGCGGGCGGGCCATCAGCTCGGTGACCCGGCCGCCCTGTCCGGCGGCCTGCCCCAGCGGGCGGTCGTACATCGCCTTGACCAGGTCGACCCCGGGTTCGGTGAGCAGCGGGCCGACGATGCCCGAGACGAAGTCCGAGGAGAACTCCCTCAGGTCCGCGTCGACGAAGCACACGATGTCGCCCCGGGTGGCCAGCAGCGAGCGCCACAGCACCTCGCCCTTGCCGGGCACCGCGGGCAGGCGGGGCAGGATCGCGTCCCGGTGCACGACCGTCGCCCCGGCCGCCGCGGCGACCTCGGAGGTGCGGTCGGTGGAACCGGAGTCGATCACGACGATCTCGTCGACCAGCGGGACCTGCTGCATCAGGTCGTGCCGGATCACGGCGACGATGTCACCGACGGTCCGCTCCTCGTTGAGGGCGGGCAGCACGACGGAGACCGACTGGCCCGAGGCGCGCTTCGCGGCCATGATCTGGTGCAGCGGGCGGTCGGTCACGGACCAGGAGCGGGTGCTCAGCCAGCGCTCGGTTTCTTCCAGCACAGTGCGCGGCTCCTCTGCGATCTCTCGGCGAGCTCCGGACCAGCATGAACGCCCCATGTGATCCATCTCGCGGTTCGGACGGCTCTCTCAACTGTCCTGGCCTTCGGTTACAGTCTTGAACAACGCTGATGACCATCGCATGTCGGGGGCCGTCAGCGCCCACAACCGAATACCGCTCATCCAGAGGGGCAGAGGGACACGGCCCGATGAAGCCCCGGCAACCCTCCAGTCGGTTCTCGTAGCGATCACCGTCGATCGCCCTGCGGGGCTCCCGGCTCGGGAAGGTGCCAAATCCGTCTCACGGCGAAATGCGTCGTGAGGAAGATGAGGAGAAAGGGCCTCGCCTCACATGGCTGTGCAGACTGCCGCAAGCACCGGAAATCCCACCGTCGACCTCGGTCCCGCCGCCGCCCTGAGCTGCCGCGAGTGCGGTCACCGCGTCCCGCTCGGCCCGGTCTTCGCGTGCGAGGAGTGTTTCGGCCCGCTGGAGATCGCCTACGACTTCTCGGCGTACGACACCGAGGAGCTCCGCGCGCGGATCGAAGCGGGACCCGCGAACATCTGGCGCTACGCGCCCCTGCTGCCCGTCCCCTCGGACGTGGCGGACAAGCCCAACCTGAACCCCGGCTGGACCAAGCTCGTCCAGGCCGACAACCTCGCCCGCGAACTCGGCGTCACCGGCGGGCTGTACGTGAAGGACGACTCCGGCAACCCGACGCACTCCTTCAAGGACCGGGTCGTCGCCCAGGCCCTGGAGGCCGCGCGCGCCTTCGGCTTCACCACGCTCAGCTGCTCCTCCACCGGCAACCTGGCCGGCGCGGTGGGTGCCGCCGCCGCCCGGGCGGGCCTGCGCTCGTGCGTGTTCATCCCGCACGACCTGGAGCAGGGCAAGGTCGTCATGGCCGCGGTCTACGGCGGTGAACTCGTCGGCATCGAGGGCAACTACGACGACGTGAACCGTTTCTGCTCCGAGCTGATCGGCGACCCGGCCGGCGAGGGCTGGGGCTTCGTCAACGTCAACCTGCGCCCGTACTACGCGGAGGGGTCCAAGACCCTCGCGTACGAGATCTGCGAGCAGCTCGGCTGGCGGCTGCCGGACCAGATCGTGGTGCCGATCGCCTCCGGCTCGCAGCTCACGAAGATCGACAAGGGCCTGCAGGAGCTGATCAATCTCGGTCTGGTCGAGGACAGGCCGTACAAGATCTTCGGTGCCCAGGCCGAGGGGTGCTCGCCGGTGTCGGTGGCCTACAAGGCGGGCCACGACGTCGTGCGCCCGCAGAAGCCGAACACCATCGCCAAGTCGCTGGCCATCGGCAACCCGGCGGACGGGCCCTACGTCCTGGACATCGCCCGCCGCACCGGCGGCGCGGTGGAGGACGTCACCGACGAGGAAGTCGTCGACGCCATCAAGCTGCTGGCCCGCACCGAGGGCATCTTCGCCGAGACGGCGGGCGGTGTGACGGTCGGCGTGACGCAGAAGCTGATCAAGAACGGTCTGCTCGACCCGGCGAAGACGACCGTCGTCCTCAACACCGGCGACGGCCTGAAGACCCTCGACGCGGTGGCCGGCACCGGCCTGACCGCCACCATCCGCCCGAACCTGGACTCCTTCCGAGAGGCTGGCCTCGCATGAGCGTGACCGTCCGCATCCCCACCATCCTGCGCACCTACACCGGTGGGCGGGCCGAGGTCGCCGCCGAGGGCGCCAACCTCGCCGAGGTCATCGCCGACCTGGAGAAGAACCACACCGGCATCGCCGCCCGCGTCCTGGACGACCAGGGCAAGCTGCGCCGCTTCGTGAACGTCTACGTCAACGACGACGACGTCCGCTTCGAGCAGGGTCTGGAGACGGCGACCCCCGAGGGCGCCGGAGTCTCCATCATTCCGGCGGTCGCCGGCGGCTGATCGTTACCTTCGGTAACGTATGTCACCGAGAGTTCATCGAATTGCCCTCTCCGTAAGAGAAACGGAGGGGGCAATTCTGCTTGATTGAGCACGGTAGAGTTGGGGAACCAGCTGTTCCCCGCTTGCCGGACGCATATGAGCTCCGACCTCCAGGCGATGAGAAACAGCCAAAGTGTGCGGGTCTTTTGCGTCATTTGCTTCTTTTGCGGGGCCCGACTTGCCCTGAATGCAGGCGAATTCTTACTACATTCCGGACCTCGTGCGTCCAGAATTCTCGTCCGATTGACCTGTTGCAGACGGCAGTTGGACAGATACATTCAGCCGCGGTCGACGCGTTCCGGCGCACGCCCCCAATACGACTGGGGGGTGAGGTCTGACCCGGATCCGCGAAGTGCGGATCTGTGCAAGGGCCAGTAATAGGGGAGTTAGGCATGGCTCAGGGCACCGTCAAGTGGTTCAACGCGGAGAAGGGGTACGGCTTCATCGCGGTCGACGGTGGTGCGGATGTTTTCGTCCACTACAGCGCGATCCAGATGGACGGTTACCGCACCCTGGAAGAGGGCCAGCGGGTCGAGTTCGAGATCTCGCAGGGCCAGAAGGGCCCGCAGGCCGACATGGTTCGCGTCACTGCCTGAACGCGCGACCGAGAACCGCAAGCGAGTCTTCTGCTGAAGGGCTCGCACCGGAGGGACCCAACCCCTCGGGTGCGGGCCCTTCCGCATGCCCGCGGCCGTGCCCGCACGGGGTCCGGCGCGGGGTCGCCGCCCCGAAGGAGTGGGGTTCGATCCCCGAGAGCCGCTTGCACTCGCATGGGTCGAGTGCTAATCATTGGCGTTAGCACTCTGAAGGTGAGAGTGACAACGAAGGACCGGGTCGGTGAGGCCGCAGGCCGGGTGGGGCAAGGAACCACGAGGCAGGCAGGCCGTCCGTCGCGGGCGCGGGCGCGGTCCGAGGAATCACCCCCAGTCCTGGAGGGACCACTTCACATGGCCAAGATCATCGCGTTCGACGAGGAGGCGCGGCGCGGCCTCGAGCGCGGCATGAACCAGCTCGCGGACGCCGTCAAGGTGACGCTCGGCCCCAAGGGTCGCAACGTCGTCCTCGAGAAGAAGTGGGGCGCCCCCACGATCACCAACGACGGTGTCTCCATCGCCAAGGAGATCGAGCTCGAGGACCCGTACGAGAAGATCGGCGCCGAGCTGGTCAAGGAAGTCGCCAAGAAGACGGACGACGTCGCCGGTGACGGTACGACCACCGCGACCGTTCTCGCCCAGGCGCTGGTCCGCGAGGGCCTGCGCAACGTCGCCGCCGGCGCCAACCCCATGGCCCTGAAGCGCGGTATCGAGAAGGCCGTCGAGGCCGTCTCCGCCGCCCTGCTGGAGCAGGCGAAGGACGTCGAGACCAAGGAGCAGATCGCCTCCACGGCCTCCATCTCCGCCGCCGACACCCAGATCGGCGAGCTCATCGCCGAGGCCATGGACAAGGTCGGCAAGGAAGGCGTCATCACCGTCGAGGAGTCCCAGACCTTCGGTCTGGAGCTGGAGCTCACCGAGGGTATGCGCTTCGACAAGGGCTACATCTCGGCGTACTTCGCCACCGACATGGAGCGTATGGAGGCGTCCCTGGACGACCCGTACATCCTGATCGCCAACTCCAAGATCGGCTCCGTCAAGGACCTGCTCCCGCTGCTGGAGAAGGTCATGCAGTCGGGCAAGCCGCTGCTGATCATCGCCGAGGACGTCGAGGGCGAGGCCCTGTCGACCCTGGTCGTCAACAAGATCCGCGGCACCTTCAAGTCCGTTGCCGTCAAGGCCCCGGGCTTCGGCGACCGCCGCAAGGCGATGCTGAACGACATCGCCATCCTCACCGGCGGCGAGGTCATCTCCGAGGAGGTCGGTCTCAAGCTCGAGAACACCTCCCTGGACCTGCTGGGCAAGGCCCGCAAGGTCGTCATCACCAAGGACGAGACGACGATCGTCGACGGCGCCGGCTCCTCCGAGCAGGTCGCCGGCCGGGTCAACCAGATCCGCGCCGAGATCGAGAACAGCGACTCCGACTACGACCGCGAGAAGCTCCAGGAGCGCCTGGCGAAGCTCGCGGGCGGCGTGGCCGTCATCAAGGCCGGTGCCGCCACCGAGGTGGAGCTCAAGGAGCGCAAGCACCGCATCGAGGACGCCGTGCGCAACGCCAAGGCGGCCGTCGAGGAGGGCATCGTCGCCGGTGGTGGCGTGGCCCTGCTCCAGGCCTCCGCGGTCTTCGAGAAGCTCGAGCTCGACGGCGACGAGGCGACCGGTGCCAACGCCGTGAAGCTCGCGCTGGAGGCCCCGCTCAAGCAGATCGCCGTCAACGGTGGTCTCGAGGGTGGCGTCGTCGTGGAGAAGGTGCGCAACCTGGCCGTCGGCCACGGTCTGAACGCCGCCACGGGCGAGTACGTCGACATGATCGCCGAGGGCATCATCGACCCGGCGAAGGTGACCCGTTCCGCGCTGCAGAACGCCGCCTCCATCGCCGCGCTGTTCCTCACCACCGAGGCCGTCATCGCCGACAAGCCGGAGAAGGCCGCCGCGGCCGCTCCGGGCGGCATGCCGGGCGGTGACATGGACTTCTGATCGACCTGACGGTTGATCCACGTCCTGACGGAGGGCGGCACTCCCCATCGAGGGGGGTGCCGCCCTCCGGCGTGTCCGGACCCGGTACCCCGGGTCAGGGGGAGACGCGCAGCGAGGTGAACCGGGGCCAGGCGGTGTCCGGGGCGTCGTTGCGGACGGCGAGCGCCAGGCCGCCGTCCGTCCGCGCGGGCCGCGCCCCGTCGCGCACCCGCACCTTCAGCGACACCTCGCCGTCCACCGTGATCCGCACCGCGCGCGGCGACACCTCCACGGCCAGCCGGTGCTGCCGCGCCGGGTCCAGCCGCCGCACGGTGACCACCGGCCGCGCCCCGTCCCGCCTCTGAGTCACCCGCAGCCCGTTGGCCCCCAGGGTGATCACGCACGGTTCGAGGCTGCCGTGGCCCACCTCGACCGACACCCCGGTCCCGGTCCCGCGCAGCCGGTCCGCGGTCGCGGCCACCCGGTACGTCCGCCAGCCCGCCGTGGCCAGGGGCAGATGGGCGGCCGAGGCGTACGTCCCCGTCTCCGGCCCGGCGCCGGTCAGCGCGGCCGTGCCGGCCGGACCGCCGTTCGCGTCCCGCCACTGCCCGGGGCGGCGCAGCGGCCGAGGTACGTCACCGGGGGCGAGCGTCGTCCAGTCGGCCAGGGCGCGCAGCAGCCCGCCCGGGGTGGTCGAGCCCAGTACCTCCAGCCGCCGCACCTGTCCGGCGGCGGCCGCGCGCGGGCCGGCCGGCAGCGGACGGGAGGTGGTGTTGGTGAGGGTCGCGGTGAAGCGGTCCGCCAGCAGTTCGCGCAGCACGGTGGTGCGGCCGTCGCTCTGGTTGGTCGCGCCGCCCGTCTCGGAGTAGGGGTAGGCGAACAGCCGCGGCCGGGGCAGCCCGTGATCGGCGAAGGCGCCCAGCGAGCGGTCGAGGTCCCGCTCGACGCGGGCCCGGTACTCCGCCGCGCTCTCCAGCCGCCGTTCCCCGGGCAGCCACAGCCGGTTGGCCAGGACCGAACCGGGCCGCCCGGACCCGTCGACGGGGGCCCGGCGGTGCGCGAGGTGGGTGTGGTCCTGGAAGTC
The DNA here is from genome assembly GCF_040299205.1 of Streptomyces sp. NPDC000983. Lineage (NCBI taxonomy): Bacteria > Bacillati > Actinomycetota > Actinomycetes > Kitasatosporales > Streptomycetaceae > Streptomyces > Streptomyces sp. NPDC000983. The sequence continues at coordinate 124,879 of NZ_JBEPBM010000011.1, forward strand.
CCAGCGGCCCGAGTCCGCCATCCGCCCGATCTCGCTCCAGGACAGGTAGTAGGGGCGGTGGGTGTCCACGGCACCGGTGATCAGGTAGGCCGCCGCCCGCATCCCGTGCCGGGCCAGGACCGGGTCGGCGTACGCCCACAGACCGCGGGTGCCGTCGTCGAAGGTGAGGTGGACGGTGCGCGGGGCGGGTGTGCGGCCGGTGGCGAGGAACTCGGTGAACTCCGCGGTGGACAGGGTCCGGTAGCCGGCGGCGGCCAGCGCGGACAGCTGGGCGTCCAGCCGCTCGGGGGTGAGGGTGTAGCGGCCCCGGGGGCGCGGGGCGATGTCGTGGTAGGCGAGGACGACCGGCGCGGCGGCGGTGCGGGCGGCCTCGGCGCGGGGCCGCGCGTCCGCCTCCCGCCCGGGCGCCGGCACCTGGGCGGAGACCGTGCGCCGTCCGGCCTCGTACTGCCAGGCGGCGGCGAAGGGCGCGGCGAACACGGCCAGGGCGAGCGCGCCGAGCACGACCCGGGTCAAGGGGAGGCGGAGCCGGCCGCGGCCACCGTCCCGAGATGCCGGGTTCAGGGGGCTGTGGGAGGGAGTGGTGCCGGGGAGCGGTTCTTCCGTTCGACAGTGGTGCCGGGCCTTCGGCGGGGAGTCGGCGGAGGGCCCGCCGTCGGGGCCGGTCGCGTCCTGGGCGGTCGGCCGCGGCTCGGTGGTCGAGGGCCGGGGGCCCTGGTGGCCGGGGCGGGCGGGTTCGTCGGTCATGGGGTACCGCCGCGGGTGAGGACGACGTAATAGAGGAGGGCGGCTGCCACCGCGGTGAGGGCGGTGAGCAGCAGGCGGGCCGCGCGGCGCAGGGCGCGTGCGGTCCTGGCCGCGGACGTGCGGTGCGGGGCGCGTCCGGTGCCGGCTGCGGGTGTGCGGTGCGGGGCGCGTGTTGTCGGGGATGGGGCGGCGTGGTTCGTGGTGGGGCGCGGTGGGGGCGCCGGGCGTGGGGGGTGCGGTGGGGCCTTGGGCGCGTGGTGCGCGCGGTCGGTGGGGGTCGCTCGGGTCATACGGGGGTCCTCGTCCAGATTCCGCGGCGCAGGGTGAGCGCGGCGTACGGCAGCAGCCACGCCAGGACACAGCAGGAGAGCAGGCTCATCAGCGGGCGCCAGCGCCAGCGCCGGTCGCCCGGGTTGTCGACGCGGTAGGCCAGGCCCCACAGCACGCCCTTGAGCAGGACACCGCACAGGTACAGCACCGTGAGGGCCGCCCCCCAGTGCAGCGGCGCCCACACCAGGTGCCAGAAGACCAGCGGGGGAGCGGCCAGCACCCACAGGGCGTGGCCGTAGTAGAGCAGGGCCGGCACCGGTCCGCGGCGCCACATGAAGCCGCCGGTGAAGAAGAGGTTGCGGATGAAGCTCTTCTTCCAGCGGACCTGCTGGTGCAGGAAGGGCCGCCAGCGCGAGGGCACGTTCGTCCACACCAGCGCCGACCGGCTGTAGCCCACCAGCCAGCGCCGTTCGGGGTGGTCCTCGGAGCTGACGAAGGGCGAGTCGGCGTGCCGGCGCTTGAGGGCCCGGCCGCGCCAGACCTGCCCCAGCACATAGCCGGTCAGCTGGCGGTCGGTGGCGAACCGGAAGGGGGCGCCCGCGAACCGGTCCGCCGCCCAGGCCGGCAGGTAGTTGTAGACGGCCTCGCGGCGGAACGCGGCGAGCGGCCCGGAGACGCAGGACACCGAGCCGTAGACCGACTCGGCGGCCTTGGCGATCCTGAACTGTCCCTCGTACCAGATGTCCTGGAGGCGGGTCAGCGGGCCGGCGGAGGCGTTCAGGGCCCGGCAGTGTCCGCTGACCGCGCCCAGTTCCGGGTGCCGGACCATCGCCCGTACGCAGCGGGAGACCGCGTCGGGCGCGACGACGCAGTCGGAGTCGGTGAAGACCAGCACCTCGCCGTCGGCGAGCGCGCAGGCCCGCACCAGGGCGGCCTTCTTGCCGACGTTCTCCGCCAACCGCAGCACGGTGACGCCGAGTTCACCGGCGAGGGCGTCGAGTACGGCGCCGGTGCCGTCCCGTGAGCCGTCGTCGACGACGACGATCTGGAGGTCGGGCCAGTCGGAGGCGGCCATGGAGCGGACGCAGTCCTCGACGTTGCCGACCTCGTCCTTGACGGCGAGCAGGAAGCTGACCCGGGGCCGGTCGGGCAGTGCCGGGAACGCCTCGTGGCCGCGGGCGCGGCGGCGCAGGGTGCGCTCGGCCGGGTCGTCGTAGCGGGCGTGGGCGAGGTAGAGCAGACCGGCGGAGCCGACGAGCACGGTGAGGCCGTAGCAGGTCAGCAGCCCGGCCCCGTACGGCAGCCGGACCGCGCGGTGGGCGATCAGCAGCAGGACCGGAAGCAGCGCGAGGAGCACCAGCAGCCGTACCAGCGCGGCCCGTTCACGGGGTTCGAGGCGGTCGAGGGTGGTGTCCGCGGTGGCCCGGAGCTTACGGCGGGCGGCCGAGCCGGCGGCGGCGGGCGGTGCGGTGTCCGGTGGGCGGAGTCCGGCGGGGGCGCTCATCGGGCGGTGGCCGGGGCGGGCCGGCGGTGGCGGGTGTCCAGGACCCGGGGTGCCCGGTCGAGCCAGTCCAGTTCGGTGTCGGGGTGCGCGGTGTGCACGACCACCAGGTCCCAGTGCTCCTCCCGGGGCCGCGGCACGGACCGCAGTGCGCGTCCCGCGATGTCGAGGGAGTCCACATGGCAGTCGCTGTAGTGGACGTCGGCGCCCTGTTCGGCGAGGAGGGCCAGCAGCCGCAGCGCCGGGGACTCGCGGATGTCCGACACCCCTTCCTTGTAGGCGACGCCGAGGACCAGGATCCGGGCGCCGGCGGGCCGCACCCCGTCGGCCCGCAGCAGCTCGGCCGCGCGGGCGGCGATCCGCGCCGGGCGCTCCCGCAGGGCGGCCATCGCGGCGCGCACGACGGGCGCGGACGGACCCGCGGTGGTGCGCCCCGCGGCCGTCCCCCCGGTGTCCGTCCGCTCGGTGTCCTGCCGCCCCGCGTCCGGCAGTTGCCCGAGCAGGTAGTAGGGGTCGCACGGGATGCAGTGGCCGCCGGCACCGGGGCCGGGGTAGAAGGGCAGGAAGCCGTACGGCTTGGTGGCCGCCGCCTCGATCACCGGGAGCGGGGCCAGCCCGAGGTGCAGACAGGCGTCGGACAGCTCGTTGGCGAGGGCGATGTTGACGGCGCGGAAGACGTTCTCCCAGAGCTTGGCCATCTCCGCGGTCTCCGGCCCGGCCACCTCGTGCACCTCGGCGGCGGTGGCCGCCAGCAGGAAGGCGGCGGCGCGGGAGGCGAGGGGTCCGGCGCCGCCGACCAGGCGGGGAGTGGTCTCCGGGGTGTGGCGGGCGTTGCCGGGGTCGATGCGCTCGGGGGCGAAGGCGACGAGGACGTCGCGCTCGGCGGTCAGACCGCGGGCGGCGAGCGGGCGGATCAGCAGGTCACGGGTGGTGCCCACATGGCTGGTCGAGGTCAGCACGATCAGCTGGCCCGGTACCGCCCGCTCCACCACCGAGGCGCAGGCGGTGCGCAGCGCGGTGAGGTCGGGTTCGTGGTCGGCGGTCACCGGGGTGGGGACGCAGATCACGACGGCGTCCGCGTCGCGCACCGCGTCCGCGTCGGTGGTCAGCAGCAGGTCGCGGGTGTTCTCGGCGCAGGCCAGCAGGGCGTGCTGGGCCGGGAGGAGGTCGACGACGCCCTCCCGGATGTCGTTCAGCCGGCGGGCACTGGTGTCCACGCCCACGACGGCGGCCCCGGCTCCCCACAGCGCCAGGGCGGTGGGCAGGCCCACGTAGCCCAGGCCGACGACGGCGACGGTGAGGCCGCGCAGGGCGTCCGGCCCGCGGCCGTCCCCCATGAGGGAACGTTCCGCCCAGCGCCCCGTGCCGGGTGCCACCGGGTCGTCGGGGGTCACTCCACTGCTCGTGTTGACGTGCGTAATAGTCACAAAGTGATATGTAAGGCTCCCACCCCCGCCGAGCTGCGGAAAGGCGGGCGGCGGCAGGTTCGATTCACCCCATCGGAGTGATCGGCGCCCCGGATGTGGCGCGGGTCACAGCGGGGATCGGGCGGGGGCCGGAATGCCGTCGCGGTCCGGGTCGGTTGTGAGGGGCGAGCAATACATTCGTGTGCACATACCACCTGGTCTATCCCGAGGAGCCCTTCACGTGACCGCCACCACCGAACGGGCCGCTTCGCGCGCCGCCGAGATCCTGTCCCGCCCGGTCTCCATCAACGGCCTGACCGTGCCCAACCGCATCGCCATGGCGCCGATGACCCGCATGTTCTCCCCGGGCGGCGTCCCGGGCGAGGACGTGGTCTCGTACTACGCCCGCCGGGCCGCCGCCGGTGTGGGCCTGATCGTCACCGAGGGCACCTACGTCGGGCACGACTCCGCCGGGCAGAGCGACCGGGTGCCGCGGTTCCACGGCGCCGAGCAGCTCGCGGGCTGGGCGAAGGTCGCCGACGAGGTGCACGCGGCCGGCGGCCGGATCGTCCCGCAGCTGTGGCACATCGGCATGGTCCGCGAGCAGGGGCAGCCGCCCTTCGACGAGGCTCCCGCGGTCGGGCCGTCCGGTCTGCGCGTCGACGGCACCGAGGGCACCGGCCGGGCCATGACCCGCCAGGACCTGGACGACGTCATCGGCGCCTTCGCCGAGGCCGCGGCCGCCGCCGAACGCATCGGCTTCGACGGCGTCGAACTCCACGGCGCGCACGGCTACCTGATCGACCAGTTCCTGTGGGAGAACACCAACCGCCGCACCGACGCCTACGGCGGCGACCCCGTGGCCCGCACGAAGTTCGCGGCGGAGATCGTCGCGGCCGTGCGCGCGTCCGTCCCCGCCGACTTCCCGGTGATCTTCCGCTACTCGCAGTGGAAGCAGGGCGCCTACGACGCCCGCCTCGCCGAGACGCCGCAGGAGCTGGAGGCGATCCTCGCCCCGCTCGCGGCGGCCGGTGTCGACGCCTTCCACGCCTCCACCCGCCGCTACTGGCTCCCCGAGTTCGACGGCTCCGACCTCAACCTGGCGGGCTGGACGAAGAAGTTGACCGGGCGGCCCGCCATCACCGTCGGCTCGGTCGGCCTGAACGGCGACTTCATCAAGGCGTTCCAGGGCGAGGGCGCCGAGGTGGGCTCCCTCGACAACCTCCTGGACCGCCTGGAGCGCGACGAGTTCGACCTCGTCGCCGTCGGCCGCGCCCTGCTCCAGGACCCGCGCTGGGCGGAGAAGGTCCTGGCCGGCCGGGTGGCGGAACTGGCCCCGTACGACCCGCAGTCGATGCGCTCGCTGAGCTGACGCCGTCCGGCCGGTCCCCGCCCGGACGGTGCCCCCCTGGTTCCGCTCCCCGAGGACCGTTAGGTTCGGGGAGATGAAGGTCCTTCATCTCTCCGACACCCATCTCGACCGCGCCGACGCGCCCGACCGCGACGGCGTGAACGCCACCGCGTCCCTGCGGCTGATGCTCGCCGAGCTGAGGCACCTGCGGGACGTCGGGGCGGTCGTGGTCAGCGGCGACCTGGCCGACGACGGCGCCGTCGAGGCGTACACCACCCTCCGGGAACTGGCGGGGGAGTTCGCCGCCGGACTCGGGGCGCCGCTCCTGCTGACCACCGGCAACCACGACGAGCGCACCGCCTTCGCCAAGGTGCTGGGCAGCGGGCACCTGGGCGCGGACGGCGGCGACTGCGCCGAACTGGTCCTGGACTCCCCCGCCGGGGAGCGGGCCGCGGTGACCACGGTCGACGGGTGGCGGTTCGTCACCCTGGACTCGCTGGTGCCGGGGGAGGTGTGGGGGCGGCTCGGCGAGGTCCAGCTCGACTGGCTGCGCGAGGTGCTGCGCACGCCCGCCGCCCGGGGGACGGTCCTCGTCCTCCACCATCCGCCGGTCGCCCTCGACCACCCGCTCCAGCGGCTCTTCGGACTGCGCGACCCGCGGGCCCTCGCCGACGTCGTCCGCGGCACCGACGTGAGGGCCGTGCTCACCGGGCACTTCCACCTCCAGCTCCTCGGCTTCCTCGCCGGGATCCCGGTGTGGGTGACCCCGGGTGTGGTCAACCGCATCGATCTGACGGCACCGCCCGGCACCGAGCGCGCGGTGCGCGGGGCCTCGGCCACGCTGGTGGAACTGGGCGGTCCGCAGGGGCCCCTCTTCCACACCCTCCACGCCCGTGATCCGCGCGCCCACGAGACGGTCCACGAGCTGGACGAGGAGCGGATCGGCGCCTTCGTCGAGGCGCGGCGCCCCCGTGACTGACGCCACCGCAGGCAGGGCGGACGCCGCCAGTGGGGCTGGCGTCACCGCCCTCGGGACTGACGCCACCGCCCCGTCCTGGGCGCCCCGGGGGCTGCCCCCGTACCTCCAATTTCCCTTGCTTAAGTCAATCAACCGCTCTATGGTTGCCTGAGTCAATCGCTCAGTGGGTCCTCAGCGGGCCCTCAGCAGGTTCCGACGGAGGCTTCGTCATGTCCGACCCCCTCGCCCAGCCCGCCCCGGCCGGGGGTTCCGCCCCGCCGAGGACGAACGCCGTGGTGGCGGTGCTGGCCCTGGCCGGAATCGTCGTCTCGCTGATGCAGACCCTCGTCATCCCGATCGTCCCGGAGCTGCCGAGGCTGCTGGACGCCCCGGCCTCGGACGCCGCCTGGGCGGTCACCGCGACCCTGCTCGCCGCCGCCGTCGCCACCCCGGTCGTCGGACGGCTCGGCGACATGTTCGGCAAGCGGCGCATGCTGCTGGTCAGCGCCGTCATGCTGGTCGTCGGCTCACTGGTGTGCGCGCTCAGCGACTCCCTGGTCCCGATGGTCGTCGGACGGGTGCTCCAGGGCCTCGCCTCCGGCGTGATCCCGCTCGGCATCAGCATCATGCGCGACGAACTGCCCGCCGAGCGGCTCGCCTCCGCCACCGCCCTGATGAGCGCCTCCCTCGGTATCGGCGGCGCCCTCGGTCTGCCGGCCGCCGCGCTGATCGCCGACAACTTCGACTGGCACACGCTCTTCTGGACCTCGGCCGTGCTCGGCGCCGTCGCCATCGTGCTCGTGCTGCTCTTCGTGCCCGAGTCCCAGGTCCGCAGCGGCGGCCGCTTCGACCTCGTCGGCGGCCTGGGCATGGCGGCCGGCCTGGTCTGTCTGCTGCTCGGCATCTCCAAGGGCGCCGACTGGGGCTGGACCAGCGGCACCACGCTCGGCCTGTTCACCGCCGCCGTGGTCGTCCTGCTCGCCTGGGGCTGGTGGGAGCTGCGGGTGGAGCAGCCGCTGGTCGACCTGCGCACCACCGCCCGCCGTCAGGTGCTCGTCACCAACCTCGCCTCGATCGCCGTCGGTTTCGCGATGTTCGCGATGTCGCTGGTGCTGCCGCAGCTTCTCCAGCTGCCCGAGCGGACCGGGTACGGCCTGGGCCGGTCGATGCTGGTCGCCGGTCTGGTCATGGCGCCGTCCGGTCTGGTCATGATGGCCACCGCCCCCGTCTCGGCCGCCGTCTCCAAGGCCAAGGGCCCCAAGGTCACCCTGATGATCGGCGCCCTGATCGTGGCCGCCGGCTACGTGCTGAACATCCTGCTGATGTCCGAGGTCTGGCACTTCGTGCTGGTGTCCTGTGTCATCGGCGCCGGTATCGGCTTCACCTACGGCTCGATGCCCGCGCTGATCATGGGCGCCGTGCCCGCCTCCGAGACGGCCGCCGCCAACAGCCTCAACACCCTGATGCGGTCCATCGGAACCTCCTCCGCGAGCGCCGTCGCCGGTGTCGTCCTCGCCCAGATGACCACCGACTTCGGGGGCTACGCCCTGCCCTCCGAGGACGGCTTCAAGGTGGTCCTCGCCCTCGGCGCCGGAGCCGCGCTGCTCGCCTTCGCGGTCGCCTCCTTCATCCCCCGCCACCGCCCCGCGGCCCCCGTCGGCGGTACTCCGGCGCCGGCCCCGGTGACGGCGAAGTCCTGAGCACGGCCGTCCCTTCGGCAGTCCCGCGCGGACGGCCGGAGGGACTGGGGCGCCTCAGCCCGCCCAGTGGTCCCGCTCCGGCAGCCGGACCCAGTGGTCGGGCGGGCCGGTGACCGCGCGGGCGTCCGTCGGGCGCAGTCCGGCGTGGGCGAGGCTGTAGCTGACGGCGTTGCCCCCGTGGACGTAGGCGAACAGGACCTCCTCGCGGCTGCCGTCCACGTCCGGGCCGCCACCCGGGTGCAGGTCGGAGCCCTCGCAGACGCCGTCCCGGAAGACGCAGCCCTGGTTGCCGCTCTTGGGGTTGGCGTACAGGCCGTAGGCGTGGGTGCCCTCGGACAGCAGCCGCATGACGACGGTCCGCTGCGGGGCGTAGCCCCAGGGCTGGGTGACGACGCAGCCGCCCGGCACGGTCGTCACACCGACGTACCGCAGGCTCTCGTCCATGTCGAAGTCGAGGAAGTCCTCGATGAGTTCCTCCATCAGTTCCGGGTCGGCCGGGGCCGCCGCCAGCCGGCGTATCGCCTCCTCGGCGTCGATCCCGGCGACGCAGGCCAGGCCCAGGCCGTCCAGGTAGCAGCCGCCGAGGGCCGCGGTGAGCCGTCGTCCCTCGTCCGCCACAGCCTGCTCGGCCTCGGTCAGACCGGGCTCGCCCGCGGCGCGCGGGAAGAGGTCCGGCTCGGGTCCGGCGAGGCCGAGGCGGGCCGGGGTCCAGCCGCCGAATCCGACCCACCCGAGGTCGGCCCCGGCCGCGGCCAGGGCGCGCGCGTTCTCCGTGCGGCGGTACACCAGCGCCTCCCACAGCGCGGTCGTGTCGCCCTCCAGCGCGTCCACGTCGGCGACGCGCCGGGCCAGTTCGGCGACCGTTTCGGGCGAGCCGAACGCCGCCGCCCGGTGCAGCGGCCGCGAGCCGCCGACGCCCCAGCGCTCCGGATCCGCCCCCGCGTCGAGGCGCCGCCGCACCTCCTCGTGGTCCCGCCAGCCGCGGTGATCCATGCCTTCCCAGCCCTGCCCCGTCACGGTGCCCCCTTCGACGCGCACGCCCCGCCGGCGGACCGCGCCCGGCCCGCCGCTGTCTCCCGTCCCTGCCAAGACCATCGCAGACCCCACTGACACCTGGCACAAACTGCCACCCTGTCAGAAGGTGACAGTCGACCGGAGTTCACCCGGACGTCGATGTGTGCACACACCATCCGTCCCATGAGCAACCTCACCCGCGCCGGTGCCGCCCTGGCCCTCACCGCGCTCGCAGCGACCGCGACGGCCGTGCCCGCCGCCGCCCACACCCGGCACTCCGACACGCGCACCGCCCAGCGCATCCCGTTCACCGCGGCGACCGTGACCGCCGGCGACGACGGCTCGTACCGCATCGTCTGGACGGCGCCCGGGGCACGCAAGGTGACCGTGAAGGCGGGCGGCGAGGTCGTCGCGCGCGGCGGTTCGCACGGCGACGTGACCGTGCGCGGGCTCACCGCCGCCGACCGGCAGTGGTTCGACCTGGTGCCCGAGCGCGGCGGCTCGCTGCACCTCGCGGACCGGCTGATCGAGCTCGACGGCACGGTCAACTTCCGTGACGCGGGCGGTTACCGCACCAAGGACGGCCACTGGGTGAGGATGGGCGAGGTCTACCGCTCCGACGCCCTGAACCACCTCACCGACGCCGACCTGGCCAAGCTGGCGCGGCTCGGCATCAGCACGGTGTTCGACCTGCGGATGGAGTCGGAGCGGGCCGCCGCCCCGGACCGCGTCCCGGCCGGCGCGACGTACACCGTCGCCGACGTCGTCGGTGACTCGGGCGCGTTCACCTCCCTGCCCACGACCGGGGCCGAGGCCGCCGCGATGATGGTCGAGGGCGAGAAGGCCATGGTCAGCGGCGACTCGGCGCGCGCCGCCTACAGCACCGTGTACGCGGGTGTCGCCGACGACGAGCGCGGAGTGCTCTACCACTGCACCGCGGGCAAGGACCGCACCGGCTGGTCCAGCGCGGCCCTGCTGACGGCCCTGGGCGTCCCCGGCGACACGGTCATGGCCGACTACCTGGCCAGCAACACCTACCGGGCCGTCGTCAACGAGGCCACGCTCGCCGCGCTGCCCGCCGCCCGGGCCGAGATCTACAAGCCGCTGCTCGACGTCCGGCCGGAGTACCTCGACTCCGGTTTCCAGGAGGTCCGAGAGGAGTACGGCTCCTTCAACGGCTACCTGCGCGAGGGACTCGGCATCGACGCGCGCGAGCTGCGCGAGCTGAAGTCGGAGCTGCTGGTCGGTTAGGAGCACGCCACGGGCGGCGGACGGCACCGTCCGCCGCCCTCACCCGGTGTGCGCCCTCAGCCCGAACAGGTACGTCGCCGCGAAGCCCACCGCGTACCCCGTCAGCAGGCCGCCGGCGTAGACCGCCGCCGTCCAGGCGAGGCCGCCGGGGCCCGCCAGCAGCGGGAACAGGGCCCAGCCCGACGGGCCGATGGCGGTCGCGCCCACCCGGTCGCCGAGCATCGCGAACCCGCCGACGAAGGCACCGCCCGCCGCGCCGCCCGCGCAGGCCGTCAGGAACGGGCGGCCCAGCGGCAGCGACACCCCGTAGATCAGCGGCTCGCCCACCCCCAGCAGGCCCGCCGGGAGCGCCGATCTGATGGTGGTGCGCAGGGTGGTGTCGTGGCGCAGCCGCACGTACACCGCCAGGGCCGCGCCGACCTGGCCGGCGCCGGCCATCGCCAGGATGGGCAGCAGGACGGTGTGGCCCTGCTCCTCGATGAGGGTCGCGTGGACCGGGATCAGGGCCTGGTGCAGGCCCAGCATCACCAACGGCAGGAACAGGCCGCCCAGCACCATCCCGGCGGCCGCCCCGGTCGTCGTCAGCAGCCAGTTCGCCGCCGTGCCGATGGCCGACGACACCGCGCCGGCCGCGAACATCAGGCCGTAGAGCGTGGCCAGGCCCGCCACCAGGACCGTCAGCGTCGGGGTCAGCAGCACGTCCAGCGTGCCGGGCATCCGGCGCCGACACCACTTCTCGACGTACGTGCCCAGCAGCGCCGCCGCCAGCGCCCCCAGCACCCCGCCCTGACCGGGCGCCAGGGTCACCCCGAACGCCGTCACCTTCGCCACCCCGGGGTAGACCACGATCGCCGCGACCGCGCCGCCGAGCACCGGCGTGCCGCCGAACTCCTTGGCCGTGTTGTGGCCGACGAACACCGCGATCAGCGCCATGAAGGCGGCGGCGACGGCGGACAGGGCGGGCGTCAGCCCGGGCAGCCACCCCAGGTTCAGCAGCAGGCCGTTGAGGCCCGCCAGCACCCCGCAGCCGATCAGCGCCGGGATCAGCGGGACGAAGACGTTCGCGACCCGGCGCAGGGCCAGCTTCACCGGGGTGGCGTTGCGGGCCGCCTGCGTCCGCTTCAGCAGCAGCGCCTCGAAGTCCGCCGTCACCCGGGCGACCGCGCCCGGGCCCAGCACGATCTGGTAGGTGTCGTCGTCGACCACGCCGAGGACGCCGGGCACCGCCCGCAGGGCCTCCTCGTCCACCAGGGAGCGGTCTCTGAGGCCCAGCCGCAGCCGGGTCATGCAGTGGGCGACGGAGGTGATGTTCGCGGGGCCGCCGACGAGCGGGAGGATCGCGGCGGCCGTGTCGCATGAGGTGCTCACCCCCCGAGACTGCGGTTCAGCCGCCCGCCGCCGCCAGCGCGGCACGCAGATGGCCGCCGGACTCCTCCAGAAGGCGGGCGGCCGTAGGGCCGTCCACGCCGGCGAGGACGGCGAGGACGGCGTTCTTCACCTCGCCGTCGGTGGCGGTCAGCGCCCGTTCGATCTCCGCGTCCTCCGCGCCCGTGGCCAGCGCGACGATCCGGCGGGACCGGGCGCGCAGCTTGTCGTTGGAGGCGCGCACGTCGACCATCAGGTTCCCGTACGTCTTGCCCAGCCGGATCATCGTGATCGTCGAGATCATGTTGAGGACGAGCTTCTGCGCCGTGCCGGACTTCAGCCGGGTGGAGCCGGTGAGCAGTTCGGGGCCGACGACGACCTCGATGCCGTGGTCCGCTGCGGCCGCGAGCGCGCTGTGCGCGTTGCAGGCCACGCCGATGGTCAACGCGCCCAGGGCGCGCGCGTGTTCGACGGCGCCGACGGCGTAGGGGGTGCGGCCGGAGGCCGAGACGCCGACCACCGTGTCGAGCGGGGTGAGGGCGAGCCTGTCGAGGTCGGCGCGGGCCAGGGCCGCGGAGTCCTCGGCGCCCTCGACCGACGTCACCATCGCGGTGGGGCCGCCCGCGATCAGGCCGACGACCTGCGCGGGGTCGGTGTTGAAGGTGGGCGGGCACTCGGAGGCGTCGAGCACCCCGAGCCGTCCGGCGGTGCCGGCGCCCGCGTAGACGAGCCGTCCGCCGCGCGCCATGCGCTCGGCCACGGCGTCGACGGCGGCGGCGATCTCCGGCAGACGGGCGGCCACCGCGGCGGGCACGGAGGTGTCCTCGCCGTTCATCAGGCGGGCGATGTCGAGGGTGGGGAGCTTGTCGATGTCGGCCAGTTCGGGCCGGAACGCCTCGGTGGTCAGGGAGTCCAGTTCGGCACGGAGTTCACGGGGGTCGGACGGAGGGGTCATCGTGCTCTTTCCGGTGCGGGTGCGGCCTGTCGTCTTGCGGGCCGGGGCTGTCGCCGGGCGGTCGGGACGGCGACGAGCGGGCGGCCCTACCGCCGGTGCCGGTGGGCGAGCGCCTCGTAGGACGCCGACAGCGCGGGCGCCGCGGTCTCGTACGTGCGCTGCGCGACCCCCACGAACAGGCAGTCCACGACCAGGAGTTGACCGGTCCGGGAGGACATCGCGGCGGGGCGCAGCTCGCTCTCGCGCGCCGTGGACGTGGTCAGTACGTGGTCGGCGTACTGGGCGACCGGCCCGTCGGGGCGTCCGGTGATCGCCACTGTCGTGGCGCCGTGCTCGAAGGCCGCCCGCAGCGGTTCGATCACGTCCCCGGTGGACCCGGAGTGGGTGATCGCGACGGCCACGTCGCCCCCGCGCAGCTGGACGGCGTTGGTCACGGCGAGGTGCGGATCGCTGTGCGCGTGGGCTATGAGACCTATGCGCAGCAGCTTCTGGGTGAGGTCCTGGGCGACCAGACCGGAGGCGCCGACGCCGTAGACGTCGATCCGGCGGGCGCCGGACATCGCGGTGACGGCCGCGCCGAGCTGGGCGGTGTCGAGTCCGGCCGCGGTGTCGGCGAGGGTCTGCTGCTCGTCGTAGGCGAGTTTGGCGACGACGTCGGCGATCGGGTCGTCGACCGCGATGTCGGTGGTGATCGCCGGTGACCGTCCGGACTGCTGCTGGGCGGCGAGTCCGGCGAGGGCGAGGCGCAGATCGCGGTAGCCGGGGTAGCCGAGCAGCCGGGCGGTGCGTACGACGGTGGCCTCGCTGGTGCCGGTGAGCTCGGCGAGGCCGGTGACGGTGAGCGCCGAGCAGCCGGCCGGATCGCCGGCCACGGCCTCGGCGACGCGCTGCATGGAGCGGGTCATCGACGGTGCCAGCGTGCGCACCTTCGCCGCGAGGGCGGCCGGGGCCGGGGGCGGACCGCTCGGCTTGCCGAAAGTTTCCTTCACATGCTGGGTCACGGTTGAAAGATATTTTCGCTTCAGTGTTGTGGTCAAGAGTGCGCACAATGGGGGCATGGATCCCTCCCACCACCCCGTTGGCCCCCTGGAGCAGGCGTTGCACGCGGCACGCGCCCTCGTGCTCGCCGATCTGGTCGCGCGCGAGGTCGCCGAGGCGGACGTCGTGTCCCTGGTGGAGGACTCCGTGGTCCAGCGCCGCTGGTGGGTGGAGCAGTGGCCGGAGGGCGCCGCCTATGTCGCCGGACTGGTCGCGCAGGACGTCCAGGACGCCCTGCTGGAGCGGTACGGCCGCTGGCCGCTGTGCCCGGTCTGCGGCCAGGGCGACCCGCACGCGCTGGACGTGGAACCGGAACTCGGCCCCGATCCGCACTGGGTGTGCCACAAGGCGGGCGTGCGGGTGGCGTCCGTCGGCTCGCTGGGCGGAGCGGCCCGCCCGTGACGGTGTACATCGACCCGCCGACCTGGCCCGGCCACGGCCGGATGTGGTCCCACCTGGTCAGTGACGTCTCCTTCGCCGAACTGCACGCCTTCGCCGAGGGCCTGGGCGTGCCCCGCCGGGCGTTCGAGCGGGACCACTACGACATACCCTCGCACCGCTACGCCGACGCGGTCGCCGCCGGAGCGAGGCAGGTCACCAGCCGGGACGTGGTGCGCCTGCTGACCGAAGCGGGCCTGCGCCGCCCGAAGGGCCGGCCCTAGGGCAGGCCCTAATGCCTGCCGCCACCGCGCAGGTACACCTGGAGCGGACCGTCCGCCCCGTGGTTCTCGCCCAGGGCGCGCTCCTCCTCCACCGTCGCCCGGACGAAACCGGACCGGGTGAGCACGGCCTGCGAGGGGTGGTTGGCGTGGTCCACCGTCGCCATCAGCGTCCGTACGTCGTCCCTGGCCAGCGCCCACTCCGCGAGCGCGCCCAGCGCCTCCGTCGCGTAGCCGTGGCCGCGCGCCGACTCCGCGAGGTCGTAGCCGATCTCGACCCGGCCCTCCTCGTCGGGCGCGCCGTGGAAGCCGATCGCGCCCACGGCCCGGTCGTCCTCCTGCCGCACCAGCACGAAGGCGCCGAACTCCGGCCGGTGCACGCCCGCTTCGTACGCCTTCACCAGCATCCCCGACGCCTCGCGGGTGCCGTCGTACGGTCCGCCCGCGACCCAGTCGAAGCCCCCGTCGCCGCCCGCGGCGAGGTCGGCGGCGGTCGCCGGGGTCAGGCTCTCCAGGGTGAGCCGCTCGGCGGGGACGACCAGGTTGTTGACCCAGTGCCAGTCCGTGACCGGCGCACGGCCGGGCAGTTCACCGCGGCCGGTCGCCCACAGCAGGGTGCTCCACGGCGTGGGGCCGGGCCGCACCTGCGGCAGCAGCCGGGTCAGGGCGAACCCGGCCAGTTCGGCGGGCGGTTGGTAGGCGAGCCCCAGGGCCTCGGCGATGTCGTACGTGTGCAGCAGCACCTCGCCCACGCCGAGCGCGGCGAAACCCTCCGGGTTCGCGGTGCCGAAGGGGCGGGGGTGGGGGGCGCGGAGACCGCGCGGGGTGGTGCGGATCGTGGCGGCGAGCAGGGCGCCGGCGGTCTCGACGGCCCGCAGCGCGCCCTCGCCGCCCCGGCCGTCCTCGGCGGCGACGACGAAGGGGACGTACGGGTCCTTCCCCCGCGCGGCCAGCCGGCTCGCGTACGCGATCAGGGACTGGGCGACGTGCACCGCCGCCTCCCGGCAACTCCACTGCGAACGGGCCGCCTCGACCGCGTCCCAGTCCCGCTCGCTCGCCGTCGACAGCAGGCCGACCGCGCCCGCCACCGCTTCCTGTACGCGTTCCCCGCCCATGTGTCGCATGCGGGCAGGCTATGCGGACGGGTCCGGCGGCAGCGAGAGCATTTCCAGTTCCCCGGCGAGGTTGTGCCGGGCGGTCGCCTCCCAGTTGCGCTGCCCGTACGGCGTCCTGAACAGCCTGGGCAGGTCCAGCAGTTGGCGCAGGACCGCCGCCCGGCCGGTCCGGAAGGCGTCGCCCGGCACGAAGTGGTACTCCGCGCGGACGGCGGCCGTGTACGCGGCGTACGCGGCGGGCGGCGAGGCCAGGACCGCGAGGTCCGCGTCGCACAGGACCTGCCCGTCCACGTCGTCCTCGGCGGGGTCGTGGGTCACGGTGAGGCGGACCAGCCGGGCCACCTCGGCGACCCGCTCCGCGGGCACCCCGGCCTCGGTCAGGGCCCGCTCGGCCAGCCGCGCGGACCGCTCCTCGTTCGTCGAGCGGTCCGGCAGGTACACCGCGTCGTGGAACCACGCCGCCAGGCGTACGGCCACGGGGTCGCCGGCGTACCGCTCCAGCTCGTCCAAGTGCCCCAGGACCGCGGCCAGGTGCTCGACCGTGTGGTACCGCCGCTGCGGCTCCGACCAGCGCTTGAGCAGTTCCTCGCCGTACCGCGCGGGATCGGGGTGGCCGGCGCCGTCCGGCGCCGGGGGCAGGGTCGCCAGCCAGCGCCGGCGGAGGTCGTCGAGATCGGCCATGGGTCCATTCTCCGCGACCGGGGGCATCGGGCGGACCCCGCCGGGGGCGGGTTCGTGGTGTGGCGGGCGTAGTCTTGGGACAGGATTGGACTAGACCTATAGAGCCGATGAATGGGGCCCCATGAGCAAGCGTGCAGTCCTGGAGGTGATCGCCCTCGACGCCGAGGACGCGGTCGCCGCCCAGGCCGGAGGCGCGGACCGCCTCGAACTGGTCACCGACATCGCGGCCGACGGGCTCACCCCGTCCACCGGGACCGTCGCGGCCGTCCGCGCCGCGGTGGACATCCCGGTACGGGTGATGCTCCGGCTGACGGACGGCTTCGCCGCGGGCGACCTCGACCGGCTGGCCGGGGTGGCCGCCGAGCTGCGCGGTGTCGGGGCGTCGGAGTTCGTGCTCGGGTTCCTCGACGCGGACGGGGCGGTCGACCTGGACGCGGTGGAGCGGCTCACCTCGGTCCTCGACGGGTGCCGGTGGACGTTCCACCGCGCCATCGACCGGGCGGCGGACCGGGACGCGCTGCGCAAGGCGCTGGACGGGCTCCCCGGCCTGGACACGTACCTCACCGCGGGATCGGCGGCCGGCGTGGACGAGGGCCTGCCGGTCCTGCTGGCGGAGGCCGCGCGAGGCGGCGAACCGGGCTACGAGCAGCAACTGCTCGTCGGCGGCGGCCTGACCCTGGCCCACGTCCCGTACCTGCGCTCCGCCGGCCTCGACGCCTTCCACATCGGCGGCGCGGCCCGCCCCCAGGGCTGGCAGCACCCCCTCTCCCAGGAGTCCGTGGCGGAGTGGCGCCGGGCACTGGACGAGGTCTGAGCGCTGCTCCCGGCGCGGGGCGCGGGCTCAGGTGCGGCGGTTGGTGTTGGCGTGCGCTGAGGTGAGGCGCCCGCGCTGCGGGGCGTGGGCTGAGGCGTGGTGGCGGGTGCCCTGCGCGGATTGGACGGGTTCCGTGCCGGGGCCTGCCGCGGCAAGTGGCGGCGGCGCCGCATGCCGACCGCGCCGGAGTCTGCTGCCGGGCGGCGCGGACATCGGGGCGGTACGGCGACCCGCGGAGTGGCGGCGGCGGCACGACGAGGCCCGGCGCCCCGCCCCACCCCATCCGCCCAGCTCCCTCAGCCTCGCCCCTCAGCCCGTCAGCCCGTCAGTCCGTCAGCTCGGTCGGCAAGGGGGCCGTGTGTGTGACCGTCAGGCCTGATACCGCTCGGGTCAGGGTGACGTACAGGCGGCGCAGGCCCGTTCGCTCGTCGGGTTCGCCGGCGACCACCGCGGCGGGCTCGTCGAGGACCACGTAGTCGTACTCCAGGCCCTTCGCCAGGGACGCCGGCACCAGGGTGAGGCGGGTCTCCTCCGTCGTCTCCTCACCGGGGGAGAGGTGACCGATGCCCGCCCCGGCCAGCGCCCGCGCCAGCTCCGGGATCCGCGCGTCCGCCGCGATCAGCCCCGTGGAGCCCTCGTGGCGCAGCAGCTCCCCGCACGCCGCGACCACCTCCGCGACCCCGCCCACCTCCCGCACCTCGAAGAACCCCGGGTTCTCCCGGACCGAGGCCACCGGGGTCAGCCCCGGTGCGATGTGCGGGAGCAGCCGCGAGGCGTAGGCGATCACGTCCGTCGGCACGCGGAACCCCGCCGTCAGCTCCTCCACCTGCCCGTCCGCCTTGCCCAGGTGCGCCAGCGCCTCCGCCCAGCTCCTGGTCGCCCACGGGGTCGTGCCCTGCGCCAGATCGCCCAGCACCGTCGCCGAACCCGTCGTACAGCGCCGGCCCACCGCCCGGTACTGCATCGGCGACAGGTCCTGTGCCTCGTCCAGCACCACATGCCCCAGCGACTGCGTCCGCCGGTCCAGGTCCGTCGCCTCGTCGATCAGCACCGCGTCCGCCGCCGACCACTTCGCCGACTTCACCGACCGCACCGGACGCGCCCACAGGATCAGCTTCCGCTCCTCCTCGGTCAGCACCTCCCGCGCGTGCTCCGCGAGGAACTCCTCGTCCGTCAGCAGCCGCAGCACCAGCTTCGCCGGCTCCACCGCCGGCCAGATCGCCTTCACCGCCGCCTTCACCGCGGCGTTCCGCGCCACCGCGTCCTGCACCCGGTCGTCGGGCGCCTCGCCCGACCGCTCCATCTGCACCAGCACCGCGTGCGCGATCCGCTGCGGCAGCGCCTCCCGCGCGGCGCCGTACCGGATCTCCCGGTCCAGCAACTCCCGCACGATGTCCTGGAGTTCGTACGAGGCGACCCGCCAGCGGCGCGAACCGCGCACCACCACGACCGGCTCCGTGGGCATCGTCACATGGGAGTACAGCGCCGACCGCAGCACCCGGGCCATCCGCGCGTCACCCTTGACGACCGCCGCGGCCGCCTCGTCCGTGCCGCGCACCTCCACCTGCCCGACCAGGTCGTCCACGGTCGCCTGCCGTACCGTCAGCTCGCCCAGCGCGGGCAGCACCTGCTCGATGTAGTTCAGGAAGGACCGGTTCGGCCCGATCACCAGCGTTCCCGTGCGGGCCAGCCGCTCCCGGTGGGCGTACAGCAGATAGGCCACCCGGTGCAGGCCCACCGCCGTCTTCCCGGTCCCCGGACCGCCCTGCACACACACCGTGCCGCCCAGACCGGACCGTACGATCTCGTCCTGCTCGGGCTGGATCGTGGCGACGATGTCCCGCATCGGGCCCACGCGCGGACGCTCGATCTCCTGCTGGAGCAGCTTGCTGGTCCGGGCCGCCTCGGCCGGGTCGGACAGGTGCTCGTCCTCGTACGCGGTGAGGCCGCCGCCCGTGTAGCCGAAGCGCCGGCGCAGCGCCACGTCCATCGGGTCCTTCTTGGAGGCCCGGTAGAACGGCTGCGACACCGGCGCCCGCCAGTCGATCACCATCGGATCGCCGGCCGCGTCGTGCACGTGCCGGCGCCCGATGTAGAACTGCTCGCCCCCGGCACCCTCGGCCAGCTCCGTGCCCGGCGCGTGCAGGTAGTCCAGGCGGCCGAAGAAGAGCGGGGTGTCGCTCAGGTCGGCCAGCGCCTTGATCCGGTCGTCGATCTGGCGGGCCAGCACCTCGGCGTTCACCCAGTTCGCGGTGACGTCCTTGATGTCGAGCGCCTCGACGTCCTCACGCATGGCACGCAGCGCCGCACGGGAGGAGGCCAGGTGGGAGCGCTCTCGGGAGAGCGGGTCGTCGATGGGCGTGGACAAGGGGGTGCCTCCGGTGGGCCTGCGGGGTTCGGGCGCTGCGGGAAGCCGTCCGGTTTCCGTCCGGACGACGGCACTCCGCGAAGGGAGGCGGGCAAGAGCGGAGAGTGTAGGCGAGGGCGCCAGGTCCGGGCCAATGGATTTCCCGCCCGCACCCGATCCCGATCCCCGTACTGCCCCGGACCATCATCGGACCGCCCCCGGACCATCCCCGGAGCGCCCCCGGACCACCCCCTAGGGGACGCCTCTCCTCCTTGAGGGCGGCCCCTCCCCCTCGGGTACGACCCCGCGCCGACCCCGGTTCGCCCCCGAGACCGATGCTCTCCTTATGTCCCGGAATCCACCATGGAGACATGAGCACAGCGACCATCACCCCAGCCCACGGCCGTCACCCCACCACCGGAGCCACCCCGGTCCTCGGCAGCCACCGCCACCGCCTCGGCGACGCCCTGCGCGCCGTCAAGGTCTTCGCGGGCGCCGCCTACGACGTCGTCGTCCTCGGCGAGTACGGCGAGGAAGCGGGTGTACGCCGCAGGTGAGCGACCCCGCACCGGCCCACCGTCACGGACCGCTCAGGAGCCCTCCGCCAGCAGCTCGTCCGCGTCCACGATCCGGTACGCGTACCCCTGCTCGGCGAGGAACCGCTGGCGGTGCGCGGCGAAGTCCTGGTCGATCGTGTCCCGGGCGACCACCGAGTAGAAGTGCGCCTTGTGGCCGTCGGCCTTGGGCCGCAGCACCCGCCCCAGCCGCTGCGCCTCCTCCTGGCGGGAGCCGAAGGTGCCCGAGACCTGGATGGCGACCGTGGCCTCCGGCAGGTCGATGGAGAAGTTCGCGACCTTCGACACCACCAGCACACTGATCTCGCCCTCACGGAAGGCGTCGAAGAGCTTCTCGCGCTGCGCGTTGGGGGTCTCGCCCTTGATCACGGGCGCGTCCAGATGCTCGCCCAGCTCGTCGAGCTGGTCGATGTACTGCCCGATGACCAGGATCTGCTGGCCCGCGAACCGCCGCACCAGCGCCTCCGTCACCTTGCGCTTGGTGGCCGTCGTCGCACAGAAGCGGTACTTCTCCTCCTGCTCGGCGGTCGCGTAGGCGAGCCGCTCGGAGTCGGTGAGGTTCACCCGCACCTCGACACAGTCCGCCGGCGCGATGTACCCCTGCGCCTCGATCTCCTTCCACGGAGCGTCGAACCGCTTCGGCCCGATCAGCGAGAACACGTCCGACTCCCGGCCGTCCTCCCGCACCAGCGTCGCCGTCAGCCCCAGCCGCCGCCGCGCCTGGAGATCCGCCGTGAACTTGAAGACCGGCGCGGGCAGCAGATGCACCTCGTCGTAGACGATCAGCCCCCAGTCCCGGGAGTCGAACAGCTCCAGATGCGGGTAGACACCCTTCCGCCGGGTCGTCAGCACCTGGTACGTGGCGATGGTGACCGGCCGGATCTCCTTGCGCGTCCCGCTGTACTCGCCGATCTCGTCCTCGGTCAGCGAGGTCCGCTTCACCAGCTCGTGCTTCCACTGCCGGGCCGAGACGGTGTTGGTGACGAGGATCAGCGTCGTCGACCTGGCCTGAGCCATCGCCCCCGCCCCGACCAGGGTCTTGCCCGCCCCGCAGGGCAGCACCACGACCCCGCTCCCGCCGTGCCAGAAGTTCTCCACGGCCTGCCGCTGGTAGGGCCTGAGCGCCCACCCGTCCTCGGCCAGGTCGATGGGGTGCGCCTCGCCGTCGACGTACCCGGCGAGGTCCTCGGCCGGCCAGCCCAGCTTCAGCAGCGTCTGCTTGATCTGCCCGCGCTCGGAGGGGTGGACGACGACGGTGTCCGGGTCGATCCGGGCGCCGACCAGCGGAGCGATCCGCTTGGAACGCAGCACCTCCTCCAGCACCGGCCGGTCGGTGCTGGTCAGCACGAGCCCGTGCGCGGGATGCTTGGAGAGCGTCAGCCTGCCGTACCGGTCCATCGTCTCGGCGACGTCCACCAGCAGCGCGTGCGGCACCGGATACCGGCTGAACTCCACCAGCGCGTCCACGACCTGCTCGGCGTCGTGCCCGGCGGCCCGCGCGTTCCACAGCCCCAGCGGCGTCACCCGGTAGGTGTGGATGTGCTCCGGCGCCCGCTCCAGCTCGGCGAACGGCGCGATGGCACGACGGCACGCGTCCGCCTGCTCGTGGTCGACCTCCAGGAGCAGTGTCTTGTCTGATTGGACGATCAGCGGTCCGTTCACGTACGCATCCCTCCGGACGGGTCCAAACCTCCAGTGTGCCCCAGCCGCGCCCGGTCGCGGGCGGCGTGGATCACACCGCGGTCTACTCGTCCGCCAGCTCCGCCACCCCCGTCACCCGGTGCAGGGGATAGGTGCGGACCTCGTCCGCGGTGTGGTCGTACGCCGTCACGAAGCCGCCCTCGACGCGGATCGGGGCGATCACCCGCTGGCTGGCGGAGCCCTCGGCGTTGACGTAGCCGATCCACACGGCCTCGCCCGTCAGGACCGCCGCCTGCATCGTGGCGAGGGTCTCCGCGGCACTGGTGCGGGGGAGTTCGCCGCCGGAGAGCGCGGGCTGCTTGCGCGGGGCGGTGGAGGCGAGGTCGCCCGCCCGGATCGCCCGGATCGCCGCCGACAGCAGCGTCCCGTCCGGCACCGGCGGACCGTCCGGCACCGGTTCCGGCGCGGTGCGCGGCGGCGTGCGGTGGGCCAGCGCCCGCGTGATCAGGACGTCGCCCTCCGCGGACTCCGCGGCCGGCGCGAACCCCATCGCGCGCAGCCCCTCCAGCAGCGCCGCCGGATCGGCCTGCGCGGCCAGCACCGTCGGCGCCAGCCGCCGCAGCCGCAGACCCGCGGCCCGCTTGTCGGCGAGGATCTCGTTCAGCATCGCGTCGTCGTCGCAGCGCACGTACGCGGACGCCGCGCCCACCCGCAGATGACCGTGCTTGCGGGCCACGTCGTCGATCAGGTACGCCAGCGGCTGCGGCACCGGCGTACGGGAGTGCGCGGCGAGGAAGGCGTGCAGGTCGGACGCGGCCTGACCGGAGTCCAGGGCCCTGCGCACCGAGCCGGGCGTGAAGCGGTAGACCGTGGCGCCGCCCTTGGACTCCACGTCCGCGAGCACACCGAGCATGTCCGCCAGGGGCCGCCGGAGCGGGCCCGGGGCCACCGCGGTCAGGTCCGCCT
Organism: Streptomyces sp. NPDC000983; assembly: GCF_040299205.1. Taxonomy (NCBI): domain Bacteria; kingdom Bacillati; phylum Actinomycetota; class Actinomycetes; order Kitasatosporales; family Streptomycetaceae; genus Streptomyces; species Streptomyces sp. NPDC000983. The sequence goes on from NZ_JBEPBM010000011.1 coordinate 147,233, forward strand.
GGAGCAGGACGTGGTCCAGCGGCTCGGGCAGCAGCGGCGCCAGCAGCCGCGCCGCCGCCGCGGCGGCCGTGGCCTGCTCCGGCGCGGTCAGCGGCGCCGCGGCCGGCACCGGATGGTGATGGACGGGAAGCTTGTCGCCCGGCCCGGCGGGCTCCCTCCCCGCCCGGTCGTGCCCCCTCGGCTCCGGCAGACCCAGCAGGGCCCGCCCGTGCGCCGACAGCGCGCCGCGCCCGGTCACCCCGAGCCGCTCCGCCTCCTCCAGCGTCCACCCGGCCAGCTGTCCGCGCAGGTCCTCGCCCTTCTGCGGCCCCCGCAACGGCCGCTCCCAGCCCAGCCGGGCCAGCACCGAGGCGGGGTCCGCCGCACCGCCCTGCGGCAGCCCGGCCAGCAGCGCCAGCACCCGGTGCCGCACCTCGGGCGCAGCCGAACGGTCCAGTCCCGGGCCGAGCGCGGAGAGCGTACGGTCCTTGGCGTCCCGCCCGCCGACCAGCCCCGCCGTCCTGGTCGCCGTCAGCCAGGCCCGCGCCAACCGCGCCCACCGCAGATGCGGGGCCTGCTCCAGCCACTCGTCGTAGGCGGGCGTCGCCGCGAACCGCTCGTCGGCCTCACCGTCGGAGGCCAGCAGTCCGGCGGCCAGCGCCAGCTCCACCCAGAACGCGGCGACCGGCTCGGCGACGTCGAGGGCGACGGCCGTGCGCTTGAGGTCGCGGACGCTGAGCCCGCCCGCCCGCAGCACCGCGGGCCCGCCCTCGTCCCAGTCCTTGAGCAGCTCCTCCACGGTCGCCAGCGCGTTGTGCGCCTGCCCGGCCGCCGTCGCGTCCACCACCCGCGCGGGATGCGTGGCGGCGGCCTCCACGGCGGGCGGCAGCGGCTCGGTCGCCCGGTGCGCGCGGCCGCCGCGCAGATGCAGCGCCACCTCGCGGGGCAGGACGACCGTGCCCGGCGAGGTCGGCAGCAGCAGCCCGCGGTCCAGCAGCCACCGCAGATGCGCCGCCGGATCGGCCGTGACCTGCCCGTACGGCGGCCCCCACACCAGCCGGGACAGCACCTCCAGGGACTCCGCCGGGGCGCCGGCCAGCAGCCCGGACATCCGGCGCCGGTCCGCGAACAGCCCCGTCAACGCGGTGACCGCGGAGACCGCGTCATGCGTGGAGGGCAGCCCGGCGGCGGCGACGATCTCCTGCACCCGGCCCGGTGACATCCCCGAGGACGCCTCCCGCACGGTCGGCCCCAGCCCGGTCGGGGACGGATGCTGAGGGCTCGGGGTGAGCAGCTCACGGGCGGTGCGCACCAGCCGCAGCCGCTCGTCGTCCCCCCACACCAGGGCCTGCTCGCGCAGCAGGGCGACGGCACGGGGCAGCGCGCCCGCCACCGCGGGGTCGCCCTCGTCGCCGGCCGTCAGCCGCAGCAGCTCCGCGTACGGCGCCGGGTCCGAGGCCACGGCCAGCGCCTCGGCCGTCTGCAGCGCGAAACGGTCCAGCCGCTCCAGGGCCCGGACCACGGAGGCCCGGGTGCCGGCCCGCGTCGCGAGCTGCGTCAGATCCGTCGGGACGGGCGTGATGAGGTCGGGACGGCTGCGCAGAAGCACGGCCAGGGAGGCGTCGTCCCGCACGCGGAGCGCTTCCGCGAGGGAACGGGGCGAGGGTGCCGGGTCGCTCATCCGACCCACGTTAGCGGCTGGGTATGACGATCGGGTTCGCCCGCGTCGCACGACCTCCCTCGGCCGTCCCGGCGGTGCGACACGGTACCTTCGTCGCGCGGGGTTTCAACACGGCGACCCCCGGAGGGACTTCGTGGGGATTGAGAGCGACCAGGTCGTCTACGAGTATCTGAGCCGCGTCGGAGACGTCGCTCAGCAACGGCAGTTGCCGTCGGCCACTCGGATGCGGCTCGTTTCGGAACTGCGCAACGAGATCGACCGGCGCCGGGCCAAGGTCCCCGTCGACTCGCCCGCCGCCGTACGCCGGATCATCGAACGCCTCGGCACCCCCGACGACATCGTCACGGCCGCCGGCGGCCGCGGCGGAGCCGCACCCCGGCCACCGGCCCCCGCCGTGCCCGAGCAGCCCGACGGGCAGCCCCGGAGACTGCGCCGCATCGTGCCGCGCCCCCGCCCCGCCGAGGCCGCCCCGGACGCCGACATCCCCTCCCCGCCGCACCTCGCCGCCACCCACGAACTCGGGGACAGCGCCGCCCAGCCGGACTGGTGGCGGCTGGACTCCAGCCCCTTCGGAATCGGTGACGAGGTCCCCGGCTTCGTCGGCGGCGTGGAGATCCCCGAACTGCTCAAGCCCCCACCGCCGAAGGAACCCAAGGAGCCGGCCAAGGCCCCCGCGGCCACGGAGAAGACCGAGAAGGCCGAGCCGACCGAGGCAGCGGACGAGTCCGCCGGACGCCGACGCTTCCGGCTCCTGCCCGCCGGCGCCCTGAAGAGCCGGCAGAACCCCCTGCTGCTCCTGGCCGCCGCCCTGCTCGTGGCCGGCGCCGTCCTCGGCAACCTCGTCGTGCTGATCCTCGGCTGGCTCCTCGCCTACGGCTCCCGCCGGCTGACCGACGGCGAACGCAAGGGCGCCGTCGTGATCGTGCCCGGCCTCGCCGCCGCCGCGGGCGTCGTCTGGCTGTGGGGCCGTACCGAGGGCCGCTGGGGCGACCCCGTCGCCGAGGGGCAGCTGGGCGACGCCGTCGCCGGGACCTGGCCCTGGGTCCTGCGGGGCGCCGCGGTCGCCTCGGCGCTGTACCTGGTGTGGCGGTCGCAGAGGCAGAAGTAGGTCCGCCGGACCGGCTGGGCACAATGGCCCATATGGCCTTCACCGCGCACCCCGAGCCCGCCCCGACCGTCGGCTTCGACCTCGACATGACCCTGATCGACTCCCGCCCCGGCATCCACGCCTGCTACACCGCCCTCGCCGAGCGGACCGGGACCTACGTCGACGCCGACCTCGCGGTCACCCGGCTCGGCCCGCCGCTGGAGGAGGAGCTCGCCCACTGGTTCCCCGCGGAGCGGATCACCGCGACCGCCGAGCTGTACCGGGCGATGTACCCGCAGCACGCCATAGCCGCCACCCCGGCCCTGCCGGGCGCCGCCGAGGCCATCGCCGCCGTGCGCGCGGCCGGCGGACGCGCGATCGTCGTCACCGCCAAGTACGAGCCCAACGCCAAGCTGCACCTCGCACACCTCGGCATCGAGCCCGACGCGGTCATCGGCGACCTGTGGGCCGAACGCAAGGCGGAGGCGCTGCGGGAGCACGGAGCGGGCGTCTACGTCGGCGACCACCTCGGCGACATCCGGGGCGCCCGGGCCGCCGAGGCCCTCTCGGTGGCCGTGGCGACCGGCCCCTACGACGCCGACGCCCTGCGCGCGGCCGGCGCCGACGTCGTCCTCGCCGACCTCACGCACTTCCCCGACTGGCTGGCCGCCTACCGTCCCGCGCGCGCCTGACGGCGCCCCGCCGCGATTGACCGGAACACCCCCGCGCCGGCGATCAGGAATCCGACCCCCATGAGCATGCTCAGACCGAACATGAACGTGGGAAAGGGATCCGTCCCGAGCAGCAGCGGGGCCACGGTGACCAGAGTGGCCACCGCACCGACAAGGAACACGACGCCTCCGACCCGGATCAGTCGGTCACCGGGCCCGGCGGAATTCGTTTGGGTTTTGTCACGCACTCGACCAGGGTAGTTCCCTGCCCGAGAGAACAACCGGGGGACGTCTTGTCACCGGCCCGAAGACCATTAGCCTTGGAACCGGCGGGTCAAGGTCGACCCGCCGCAGTGCTATCAAGACCCCTTTTCAGAAGCAGTTTTCCGACGAGTACGAGGACGAGGACAGACGTGCCTACCGGCAAAGTCAAGTGGTTCAACAGTGAGAAGGGCTTCGGCTTTCTCTCCCGTGACGACGGCGGTGACGTCTTCGTGCATTCCTCGGTTCTCCCCGCCGGAGTGGAGACGCTCAAGCCCGGTCAGCGCGTGGAGTTCGGCGTGGTCGCCGGACAGCGCGGCGACCAGGCCCTCTCCGTCACCGTCCTCGACCCGACGCCCTCGGTCGCGGCGGCCCAGCGCAAGAAGCCGGACGAACTCGCCTCGATCGTGCAGGATCTGACGACCCTGCTGGAGAACATCACGCCCATGCTGGAGAAGGGCCGTTACCCCGACAAGGCGTCCGGAAAGAAGATCGCCGGACTGCTCCGCGCGGTCGCCGACCAGCTCGACGTATAGCCGTCGGGCCGGAGTTCAGGGGAATTCCAGTGCCTCCGGGCCGAGGGGCGGCAACAGCCCCTCGGCCGCGGCGCGGGTCAGCAGTCCGCGCACCGCGGCATAGCCGTCCTCGCCGAGACCGGCGGTGAACTCGTTGACGTACAGCCCGATGTGCTGGTCGGCGACGGCCGGGTCCATCTCCTGGGCGTGCTCCATGACATAGGGCCGGGAGATCTCGGGGTCGTCCCAGGCCGCCCGCACCGAGGCGCGGACCGCGTCGGCGAGCGCGGTGAGACGCTCGGCGCCCAGCGCGCGCTTGGCGATGATCGCGCCCAGCGGGATCGGCAGCCCGGTGGTGTGCTCCCAGTGCTCGCCCATGTCGGCGAGCTTGTGCAGACCGTAGTTCCGGTACGTGAACCGGGCCTCGTGGATGACCAGCCCGGCGTCCACCTTGCCGTCCCGCACCGCGGGCATGATCTCGTGGAACGGCATCACCACGATCTCGCCGACCCCGCCGCCGAGGGTGTCCGCCGCCCACAGCCGGAAGAGCAGGTACGCCGTCGACCGCTCGCTGGGCACCGCGACCGTCCGGCCGGTCAGGTCCGTGCCCGCCTCCCGGGTCAGCACCAGCGGGCCGCAGCCCCGGCCCAGCGCGCCCCCGCAGGGCAGCAGCGCGTACTCGTCGAGGACGTAGGGCAGCACCGCGTACGACACCTTCAGCACGTCGAACTCGCCGCGCTCGGCCATGCCGTTGGTGAGGTCGATGTCCGCGAACGTCACGTCCAGCCCGGGCGCGCCGGGGACGCGGCCGTGGGCGAGGGCGTCGAAGACGAACGTGTCGTTGGGGCAGGGGGAGTACGCGATGCGAAGGCTCATACCGACTTCCAACTCTCCAGTACGGGCGTGATCTTCCCGAAGCCCGTGGTCAGGGCGGCCAGGGCGGCGGGGACGGCCCAGGCGGCGCGGTCGCGCGGGCCGACCGGGTTGGAGACGGCCCGGATCTCCAGCACGGGCACCCGGTGCGCGGCGGCCGCCTCGGCGACCCCGAAGCCCTCCATGGCCTCGGCGAGGGCGGTGGGGTGGCCGGCCCGGAGCGCGTCGGCGCGGGCGGCGCTGCCGGTGACGGTGGAGACGGTGAGGACGGCGCCGGTCAGCGCGCCCGCCGCGGCCGCCGCCCGGCGTACCAGGTCGGCGGGCGGGTGGTGGGTGACGGTGCCGAAACCGAGCTCGGTGACGGGGACGAAGCCGTCGGGGGTCTCGGCGCCCAGATCGGCGACGGTGATCTCGTCGGCGACGACGAGGGAGCCGAGGGGCGCGTGCGGGGCGAATCCGCCGGCGATCCCGGCGGAGACCACCAGGTCGTAGGGGGTGCCGGCGAGGGCGGCCCGGGTCAGCGCGGTGGCGGTGCCGGCGGCGGCGCGGGCGGGGCCGACGCCCACGGCCAGTACGTCACCGGGGTACGCCTCGGCCACCGCGTCCCGTTCGGCGGGGACCGCGGTGGCTACGAGGACCCGTACGGGGGACGTGGTCAGTCCTCGTCTTCCTTCTTCAGCTTGAAGGACCACAGCCCGGTGACCGCCTCGCCGCCCTTCTCGCCGTCGCCCGCCTTGATGGAGACGAGCGTGGAGTTGCCCTGCGCGCCGTACTGGGCGTTGAAGAAGACGCTGCCCGGGATCTCCTGGTACGTCTTGTCGAAGTCGTCGGTGATCGGCTGGCCGTTCATCAGGATCGACCAGCGCTTGTCGGCGATCTCGGGGTCGACGCCGATGCGGACGGTTTTGTCGGGGTCGACGGTGAGGGACTTGATGTCGGTGTCCTTCAGGCACGCCGTCAGGTCCTCGGTCTTCAGCGTCTCGTCCCCGCCACCGCAGGTGGCCTCCTCGCTGACCGAGGAGGTGCCGACGGTGATCGTCGCGATCGGCGTGGGCTTGTCGCAGGCAGACAGAACGAGCAGTCCGGCGGAAACGGCGCCGGCGGCTGCGACGGCGCGGCGGCGTCGCACAACGGATTGCAGCGTGGTCATGGGCGAAGGTTATCGGGACCTTACTGCGCTCTCTTTACGTGGGGGTACGGCGTGCCGCGGTGAAGCGTTCCGAGGGCCTACGCCACCCGCCCGCGCGGTGAGCCGCCGTGGCGGGCGGAGCTGATCAGGCCGCGGACGGTGGTCAGCCAGCCCGCGCCGACGATGACGGCGGCCACCGACATGCCGAGGACGCCGTTCAGGGGCAGCACGATGCCGATGGCGCCGCCGAGCACCCACGACATCTGCAGGAGCGTCTCGGAGCGGGCGAAGGCCGAGGTGCGCACCAGTTCCGGCACGTCCCGCTGGATCAGCGCGTCCAGGGAGAGTTTGGCCAGCGCCTGGCAGAACCCGGCGACCGCCGCGAGGCAGGCCACCAGGGCCGCGCTGAACAGGACGGCGGCGGTGATCGCGGCGGCCAGCACACAGGCCACCACGGTCACGATGATGATCTCCGGGGCGCGCGATCTCAGCCACGCGCCGACCGCCGTACCGCAGGCGTTGCCCACGCCGGCCGAGACGGCCACTATCCCCAGCGACACCGCGGCGCTCTGGCCGGCCAGCGGATGCTCGCGCAGCAGGAAGGCCAGGAAGAAGATCAGGAAGCCGGACAGGCAGCGCAGGGAGGCGTTGGCGCCGAGCGCGTGGGTGACGGCGATACCGACCGTGCGCAGCCCGGGACGCTTGACGGGCTTGAGGTGCGGCCCGTGCAGATGCTGGGCGTCCGCGGCGAGCAGCGCGGTGTCCTCGCCCTTGGCCGAGTCCACCTTCCGCGGCAGGGTGAACGACAGGATCGTCCCCGCCACGAAGATCACGAAGGCGCCGTAGAGCGGCCAGCGCGGTCCCAGCGCCTGGAGTCCCGCGCCGATGGGCGCGGCCACACCGGTGGCGAGGAGCCCGCCGAGGGTCACCCGCGAGTTCGCCTTGACCAGGGAGAACTTGGGCGGCAGCAGCCGTGGGACGACGGCGCTGCGCACGACGCCGTACGCCTTGGAGGCGACCAGGACGCCGAGTGCCGCCGGGTACAGCTGGATGCTGCCGGTGATCACCGCGCCGGACAGCACGAGGGCGAGCAGGGCGCGGGCGAGCATCGCGCACGCCATCGCGGCCCGGCGGCCGTGCGGGACCCGGTCCAGCAGCGGGCCGATCACCGGAGCGAGGAGGGTGAACGGCAGCATGGTGATCGCGAGGTACATCGCGACCCGGCCCCGGGCCTCGTCGGTGGGGACGGAGAAGAACACGGTGGAGGCGAGCGCCACGGTGATCATGACGTCGCCGGCGCCGTTCACGGCGTGCAGTTCGATCAGTTTGCCCAGGCCCGACTCGCCCGCCCCGTGGGCGTGGGTGGCCTTGCGGATGCCGCGGGCGGGGCCGGTGACCGGAAAGTGCAGGGCACGGCCGACGGAGCGGACGGCGCCGCCGATCCGGCCCGAACCGCCGCCTCGACTGCGGCCCCTGTCCCCACCGACCCCGGTGGCTCCTTGAGGCGTCCGCGCGGCTGCCACGACGTCATAGTGCCCCGAGATCGGCTCTTGTAGTGCGGTTACCGCGCGTATGGCGGTGGCTTTGTCCGTGGTTTGCGACCGTCGGTGTAGGCCGAGCGCCGGTGAGCAGGTAGCGTGCGTATCTCGGCCATCCCGCAGAATGGATGGTGACAGGTGCGCCCGAGTGCGAAGGGGCGAGGACGTCGACGCGGTCCCCAGGTCCGCTCCGTCCGCCCGCCCCGCCGCCTTCAGGCAGCCGCACCCGTGAGACGGCGTAGGAGAGAAGCGATACCTGTGAGCGCAGCGACCACGCGAAGCCGCACCCCCGACCGCCTGTGCGCCGAGGCGGTCGACCTCGCCCGCACCGCCGCCGAGGAGGCCGCAGCGCCCGGCGTCGTCGGGGAGCACGCCGGTCTGGTCTCCGAGGGCGACCGCGTCGTCACGCACTTCTTCGAGTGCAAGGAGATGGGCTACCGGGGCTGGCGCTGGGCCGTGACGGTGGCGCGGGCCTCCCGGGCCAAGTTCGTCACCCTGGACGAGGTCGTCCTGCTGCCCGGCCCGGACGCCCTGCTGGCACCCGAGTGGGTGCCGTGGAGCGAGCGGCTGCGTCCCGGCGACATGGGCCCCGGCGATCTGCTGCCCACCGACGCCGAGGACCTGCGGCTGGAGCCCGGCTACAGCGGGGAGGACGAGCCGGTGCCGAGTTCGGCCGTCTCCCACGAGATGGCCGAGCTGGTCGAGGCCGAGGACGCCGAGGTCACCGCCGGCACCCCCGCCCATCTGCCGGTCGCCCCCTCCCGGGGTTCGATCGCGGCGGTCGCCGAGGAGCTGGGCATGCGGCGCGCCCGCGTCCTGTCCCGCTACGGACTCCACGTCGCCGCCGACCGCTGGGAGGAGGGGTTCGGCGCCAAGACCCCGATGGCGCAGGCCGCCCCGGCGCCCTGCGTCAGCTGCGGCTTCCTGATGCCGCTGGGCGGCTCCCTGGGCCAGGCCTTCGGTGTCTGCGCCAACGAGTTCGCCCCCGCCGACGGCCGGGTCGTCTCCCTGACCTACGGCTGCGGCGGCCACTCCGAGGCGGCCGTCATGCCCCGGCCCCCGCAGCCGCCCCCGCCGGTCGTCGACGAGACGACGGTGGACCCCTTCCCGCTGCGCCCGGCGTCCGACTCGGGTTCGGTCCCGGCGGTGGCGGACGAGGACGCGGCGGACCTCGGCCACTCCTGACGACGGCCGGACGTTACGGCCCCATCCCGCTCGGCAGGGGGCCCGCCTCCGTACGACGGGTGCGGGAAGCCGCCCGCCCGGCTTCCCCGCGGCCTGCGCGGGGTGCCACGCCGGGTGGTTCCGGCCGCCACGGTCCCAGAGCCTGACGCACGGGTCGGCGCCGCCTCGGATCACGGGTGCCGGTGGCCCTCCGGCCGGTCGGTTGCGGGTTGCGGCCGGTTCGGCCGGCCTGGGCCGTCCGGGTGCAGGCGGACGGTTCCGCGGCCTTGCGCCGGGTGGTTTCGGCGGGTCGGTGATCCGGCGCCGGGGGTCTACGGCGTGGGCGGGTGCCGTCTCGCCGGTTGGCGTTCATTTAGCGATCACGGGTCCCGCGGCCGCCGGTCGGTGCGCGGGTTGTGGCCGGTTCGGCCGGTCTGGGCCGTCCGGGTGGGAGCGGGTGGTTTCGCCGCCGTGCGCCGGGTGGTTTCGGCGGGTCGGTGATCCGGCGCCGGGGCTCCATGGCATGGGCGGGCGCCGTCTCGCCGGTTGGTGCCTGCCCTGCGATCACGGGTCCCGGGGCCGGTCGGTGTGCGGGGGCGTCGCTGGTTCGGCCGGTGTGGGCCGTCCGGGTGGGTCGGGTGGCTCGGGGCGGTCCGGTGCGTCGGTGTCCCGTGGCTGGGGCGGTCTGGCGGGCCGGCTGTCTCCGTGACTGTGGTGGTCCGGTGTGCCGGGCGCCTGTGGCGGTGGTGGTTCGGTGCGTGGGCGTGCCTGTGGCTGGGGCGTCTGGTGCGGTGGCTGTCTCCGTGGCCGGGGCAGTCCGGTGCGTGGGTGTCCCTGTGGTCGGGGCGGGCCGGTGTGGTGGCTGTCTCCGTGACCGGGGCGGTCTGGCGGGCCGGCTGTCTCTGTGGCGGTGGTGGTTCGGTGTGCCGGGTGCCCGTGAGGGTGGTGGTTCGGTGCGTGGGTGTCCCTGTGGTCGGGGCGGGCCGGTGTGGTGGCTGTCTCTGTGACCGGGGCGGTCTGGCGGGCCGGCTGTCTCCGTGACCGTGGTGGTCCGGTGTGCCGGGCACCCTCGCGGTGGTGGGGGCGCCGGGGCGTCCGTCGGGGGGTGGGCAGCGCGGTACCTTCGTCGTCACGCCGATGAGTGGAGTGAACGTGAGCAAGTTCGTGCGGCCGGCCGTCGAGGGAGCGGATCCGTTCGGGACCGCCCGGCTCCGGCGTGGGGTGCTGGACGCGTGGGCGACCAGCCCGGCCCGGTTCCGGGAGGACGCCAACGCCGAGGAGGACCTCGTCCTCGGCGGGTACCGGGACCGGCTCGTCGTGGAGCTGGCCCAGAACGCCGCCGACGCCGCCGCCCGTGCCGGGGTCCCCGGACGGCTCAGGCTCACCCTGCGCGACGGCGTCCTCGTCGCCGCCAACACCGGCGCCCCGCTGGACGCCGCCGGCGTCGAGTCGCTCGCCACGCTCCGCGCGTCGGCGAAGCGGGACACCCCGTCCATCGGCCGCTTCGGCGTCGGCTTCGCCGCCGTCGTCTCCGTCACCGACGAGCCCGCCGTCGTGGGCCGGCACGGCGGGATCCGCTGGTCCCTGGCCGAGGCCCGGGAACTCGCCGCCGACACCGCCCGGCACAGCCCCGGCCTCGGGGACGAGGTCCGGCGCCGCGACGGACATGTGCCGCTGCTCAGGCTCCCGTTCGCCGCCGAGGGCACCGCTCCCGACCCCTACGACACGGCCGTCATCCTGCCGCTGCGCGACACCGCCGCCGCCGACCTCGCCGAACGGCTCCTGAACGCCGTCGACGACGCCCTGCTGCTGGCCCTGCCCGGGCTCACCGAGGTCGTCGTCGAGACGGACACCGTGCGCACCCTGCGCCGCACCGCCGAGGGCGCCTTCACCGTGGTGGAGGACTCCCGGGACGGCACCACCCGCTGGCGCACCGCGTCCGCGCACGGGCCGCTCACCCCCGAGCTGCTGGCCGACCGGCCGGTGGAGGAGCGGCTGCGGCCGCACTGGTCGGTCACCTGGGCGGTGCCCGCCGACGCCGACGGCGCCCCCGTACGGCCCCGCACCAGCCCCGTGGTGCACGCCCCGACCCCCAGCGACGAGGCGCTCGGGGTGCCCGCGCTGCTCATCGCCTCCCTCCCGCTGGACACCACCCGGCGGCGCGCGGCGCCCGGCCCGCTGACCGACTTCGTGGTGGAGCGCGCCGCCGACGCGTACGCCGAACTGCTCGCCGGCTGGCGGCCGGTGACCGCGGGGATCATCGACCTGGTGCCCGGCCCGCTCGGCAAGGGCGAGCTGGACGGGGCGCTGCGGGCGGCGATCCTGCGGCGGCTGCCGCGCACCGAGTTCCTCCCGCCCGCCGTGACCGCGGCCCCCCGGCCCGCCCCCGGGCCGGCCGACGACGGGACCCTGCCCGATACGGACCCCGACACCCTGCCCGAGGCCCTGCGGCCGCGGGACGCCGAGGTGGTGGAGGGCGCCGGCGCCGATACGGTCCGGGTGCTCGCCGAGGTGCTGCCGACGCTGCTGCCCGCCGGTCTCGAACGGCGTGTGGAGCTGCGGACGTTGGAGGTCGCGCGGGTCCCGCTGACCGACGCCGTGGACCGGCTGGCCGGACTGGAGAAGGAACCCGGCTGGTGGTGGCGGCTCTACGACAGCCTCGCCGGGATCGACCCCGACCGGCTCTCCGGGCTGCCGGTGCCGCTGGCCGGGGGAGGGCGGACCGCCATCGGCCCCCGCCAGATCCTGCTGCCCACCCCCGGCGACGCCGGCACCGACCCGGAGGTGCTCGCCCGGCTCGGCCTGAAGGTCGCCCACCCCGACGCCGCCCACCCGCTGCTGGAGAAGCTCGGCGCGCTGCCCGCCACCCCGCGGGCGGTGCTCACCACCCCGCAGGTGCGGGCCGCGGTCGCCGCCTCCCTGGACGACGAGGGCCCCCTGGACTGGGAGCAGGACGCGCCCGACGCGGAGGAACTGGCCGACATCGTCCTGGCGTTGGTCCGGGACGCCGACCTCGACCCCGGTGACGAGCCGTGGCTCGGCGCGCTCGCCCTGCCCGACGAGGACGGCGAGCCGGCCCCCGCCGGTGAACTGGTGCTGCCCGGCAGCCCCTTCCACCAGGTCATGCGGGAGGGCGAACTCGCCACGGTCGACGCCGAGCTGGCCGAGCGCTGGGGTGAACAGCCCCTGGCCGCCTGCGGGGTGCTCGCCTCGTTCGCGCTCGTCCGGGCCACCGACGTGGTGCTCGACCCGGACGAACTGGAGCCCCGCGAGGGGGACTTCGCCGAGCCCGACGACGCGGGACTGCTGGACGCCGTCGACGTGTGGAGCGAGGACGTCCTCGACCGCTTCCCCGACAGCCCGGTGCCGCCCGTGGCCACGGAACTCGTCGCCGTACGGGACCTGGACCTCGTCGACGACGACAAGTGGCCGCAGGCGCTGGCGATGCTGGCCCGGCCGCCGCTGCGGGACGCCCTCACCCAGCAGGTGCGGATCCTGCTGCCCGACGGCACCCACGAGGTCGTACGGCCCTACACCGCCTGGTGGCTGCGCGGGCACCCGGTGCTCGACGGCCGCCGCCCCGCGGGCCTCCTCGCCGCCGGCGGCGACCCGCTGCTGCGCGGCCTGTACGACGAGGCCGACGCGACCGGGTTCGACGACGAACAGGTGCTGCGCGCCCTGGGGGTGCGGACCTCGGTGGCCGCGCTGCTGGACGAGCCCGGCGGCGCCGCGGAACTGCTGGACCGGCTCGCCGACCCCGAGCGGGAGGTCACCGGGGCCCAACTGCACGCGCTCTACGGGGCGCTGGCCGACCTCGACCCCGAACAGGTGACGCTCCCGGACGACGTGCGCGCGGTGGTCGACGGGCGGGTGGAGGTGGTGGACGCCGCCGACGCCGTGGTCGTCGACTCGCCCGACCTGCTGCCCTTCACCGAGGGCGTGCCGCTGCTGCCCGTGCGCCCGGCGCGCGCCGCCGAACTGGCCGAACTGTTCCAGGTGCGGCGGCTGAGCGAGTCCGTCACCGGTCAGGTCGACTCCGAGGGCACCGAGCACGAGGTGCCGGAGCCGGTGCGGGTGCTGCTCGGGGCGCTGGTGCCCGCGTCGTACGTCGAGCACGAGGAACTCGTCGTGGACGGCGTGGAGATCGACTGGCGGCTCACCGACGACGGCGTCCTGCACGCGGCCACGCTGGAGGGCGTCGCCGCGGGGCTGGCCTGGGCGGCCGGTCAGTGGCCGCGCCGGTTCGAGGTGGCGGCGCTGCTGGAGGACCCGTCCAGGACCCGGGAACTGGCGCGTGACCGCTGGTTCGACTGACGGGTTCGTCCGGCGCCGGAATCTCCACATAAAACTTTCGTACGACGTACAACCATTCACCTGCGTCATGGATCTGATCTTGCGAGCCAACAGGCTCCACGATCACTTTGGGCCCCGGCCGCCGACGAGCCGTAGGGAACGACCACTGTCGGGGCCCCTCTCCACGTGGGGAACACATGCGCATTCGAGCCACCGTGGCCGCCGTCACCGGCGCCCTGGCCCTTTCCGCTCTCGCCGTCCCGTTCGCGCAGGCCGACTCGCAGGGCGCCGCGGGCGCCGACAAGCCGAGCGCCGCCGAGCGCTTCGGCTCCTCTCCCGCCAAGTCGGCGTTCAGCACGGCCGCCGCCGCCGCTCTTCCCACCGTCTCCAACGTGACGGTGAACGCCGGCAAGAGCATCGTTCTCGGCACCACCACCGTGAAGACCTTCAACGTGTCCCTGACGGCCTCTCACGAGAGCGGCATCGCGGACGCGTACATCGACCTGTGGCACGGCACCGACCCGATGGAGGACGTCGACGGCCTCTTCCTGCCGAACGAGGAGGTCGCCACCTGCACCGCGGCCAGCGCCACCACCTCCACCTGCAAGCTGACCATCACGGCTGACGCCTACAACGACCTGTTCCTGAACTCGGTGGCCGGCAACTGGCACGTCACCGCGGGCGTGCTCGCCAACGACGGCGAGATCTTCTGGGACGACTTCCACTCGACGCACAAGGTCCAGCGTGAGTCGAAGCTGACGGTCAACGCCTCGCCGGAGCCGGTGAAGAAGAACACCACCCTGACGGTGACCGGCAAGCTGACCCGCGCCAACTGGGAGAGCTCGACCGGCGCCTACGCCGGCCTCCCGAGCGGCCAGTCCGTGGTGCTCCAGTTCCGCAAGGCGGGCTCCACCACCTACACCAACGTCAAGGGCATCAAGACCGCTTCGGGCGGCGCGCTGAAGACCACGGTCACGGCGACCACCGACGGTTACTGGCGCTTCACCTACGCCGGCATCACCAGCACCGCCGGCAGCACCGCTGCGGGCGACTACGTCGACGTGCGCTGACCAACCACGCAACACCCGCCCGGTTCCGGCAGCCAGCCGGGGCCGGGCGTTGGTGTTTTCGGCCATTCGGAGGGACGCGGGGCAACCGAACCAACCCAGGTGCCATCTGATGACGTGGAGCATCCAGGCTCCCTTCACGACCACTTGGGGAACGCATGCGCATACGTGCCACCGTCGCCGCCGTCACCGGCGCCCTGGCCCTGTCCGCCTTCGCCGTGCCGGCCGCGCAGGCCGACGACTCCGGCTCCGCCTACCGCGCCGACGTCGCGAAGGTCCGTGCCGCGCACGCCAAGAGCGCCCTCGGCTCCCGCGCGGACGCCCCGTACGACATGGACGTCACCTTCTCCAACTTCAAGATCGCCAAGAGCTTCAAGGTCGGAGCACTGGAGCGCGTCTCGACGACGGTCACCTACACGATGACCCACGCGGCGGACGTCGACATCGAGGCCGAGGACTTCACCACCGTCCCGTACCTCTACAAGGGCTCCTACACGGCCCCCGACAACATGCTCTTCGGCAACCTGCCGGCGACCTGCGCCGCGACCTCCGCGACCACCGCCGACTGCAAGGGCAAGATCGACGTCTACCCCTCCGAGGGTGAGCTGATCAACGCCGACGCCGGCTCCTGGAAGGGCGCGGCCCTCGCGCTCGCCCAGAACGGCCAGGACCCGCTCGCCGAGGACTACGACATCACCAAGGTCGGTTACGCCGACCAGGGCGGCCTCGGCTCCACGCTGGTCCAGCGCAACGCCAAGCTGACCGTCGACGCCGCGCCGGAGCCGGTGAAGAAGGGCAAGACGATCACGATCACCGGCAAGCTGACCCGCGCCAACTGGGAGACCAACAAGTACTCCGGCCTGCCCAGCGGCCAGAGCGTGGTCCTGCAGTTCCGCCAGGCCGGCACCACCGCCTACACCAACGTCAAGGGCATCAAGACCACCACCGGCGGCGCCCTGAAGACGACCGTGAAGGCCGACGTCGACGGCTACTACCGCTTCACCTACGCGGGCATCACCAGCACCGCGCCGGTCTCCGCCGCGGGCGACTTCGTCGACGTGCAGTAGCGGGCGGCGAGCCCCGGCTCACGCGGGGAAGCGGCGGTCGACCCACCTCCACAGGAACTCCAGGACGGCCGCCGCGACCACCGAGACGCCCACCGCGATCCACGGCATGGTGACCCCGACCAGCTTCAGCGCGAAGAACTCCTGGAGCCACGGCACGACGAGCACCAGGACGAAGCCCAGCGCCATGGACGCCACCAGCACCACCCGCCACCAGGTGTAGGGGCGGGCGATGATGGCCAGCACCCACATCGAGATCAGGAACAGCGTGAGCGTCGCCGCGCTGGTCTCCGCGTCCAGCGCCCCCTCGCCCGTGTAGTGGTGCCGGGCGATCAGATACGTCACGAAGGTCGCGACGGCGGCCACCACGCCACCGGGGATCGAGTACCGCATCACCCGCCGCACGAAGTGCGGTTTCGCCCGCTCCTTGTTGGGCGCGAGGGCGAGGAAGAACGCCGGGACGCCGATGGTCAGGGTGGACAGCAGCGTCAGGTGCCGGGGCAGGAACGGGTACTCCACCTGCCAGCACACCACCAGCACCGCCAGCAGCACCGAGTACACGGTCTTCACCAGGAACAGGGTGGCGACCCGGGTGATGTTCCCGATCACCCGCCGCCCCTCGGCGACCACCGAGGGCAGCGTCGCGAAACTGTTGTTCAGCAGCACGATCTGCGCCACCGCCCGGGTCGCCTCGGACCCGGAGCCCATGGCGACGCCGATGTCGGCGTCCTTCAGCGCGAGCACGTCGTTCACCCCGTCGCCGGTCATCGCGACGGTGTGCCCGTGCGCCTGGAGCGCGCCCACCATGTCCCGCTTCTGCTGCGGGGTGACCCGCCCGAAGACCGTGCCCGAGTCGAGGGCCTCGGCCATGCCGTCCTTGTCGCGCGGCAGCAGCCGGGCGTCGACGGTGCTGCCCTCCAAGCCCAGCTTGGCGGCGACCGCGCCCACGGAGACGGCGTTGTCACCGGAGATCACCTTGGCGCGGACGTTCTGCTCGGCGAAGTAGCGCAGGGTGTCACCGGCGTCGGGCCGCAGCCGCTGCTCCAGCACGACCAGCGCGGCAGGCTTCGCTCCGGCGGCCACGTCGGGGGCGTCGAGTTCGCGGGCGGCGCGGGCGAGGAGCAGGACGCGCAGGCCCTCCTCGTTGAGCCGCTCGGTCTCGGTGAGGGCGGGGTCGTCCGCGGCGAGCAGCACGTCGGGCGCCCCCAGCAGCCAGGTGCTGGACTCGCCGCCGCCCTCGCCGAAGGTGGCGCCGCTGTACTTGCGGGCGGAGGAGAAGGGCAGCGACTCGGTGCAGCGCCAGTCCTCGGTGTCGGGGTAGGCGTCGATGATGGCCTGGAGGGAGGCGTTGGGGCGGGGGTCGGACTCGCCGAGGGCGCCCAGCACCCGGCGTATGTACTCCTCGTCGTGGCCGCCGAGCGGCCTCAGCTCGGTGACGTCCATGCCGCCCTCGGTGAGGGTGCCGGTCTTGTCGAGGCAGACGGTGTCGACGCGGGCGAGGCCCTCGATGGCGGGCAGCTCCTGGACGAGGCACTGTTTTCGGCCAAGCCGGATGACGCCGATGGCGAAGGCGACGGAGGTGAGCAGGACCAGGCCCTCGGGGACCATGGGGACGATGCCGCCGACGGTGCGGGCGATGGAGTCGTCGAGGTCCTTGTCCTTCACCACGAGCTGGGTGACCACCAGGCCGAGCGCGGCCGGGATCATCATCCATGTCACGTACTTCAGGATGGTGGAGATGCCCGAGCGCAGCTCGGAGTGGACCAGGGTGAACCGGGACGCCTCCTCGGCGAGCTGGGCGGCGTAGGCCTCGCGGCCGACCTTGGTGGCCTGGAAGGCGCCCCCGCCCGCGACCACGAAGCTGCCGGAGAGGACCTGGTCGCCGGGGCGTTTGACGACCGGGTCGGCCTCGCCGGTGAGCAGGGACTCGTCGATCTCCAGCCCGTCCGCCTCGACGCAGATCCCGTCGACGACGGCCTTGTCGCCGGGTCCGATCTCGATCAGGTCGTCCAGCACGATCCCGGCCGTGGTCACCTCGGTGGCGACCCCGTCGCGCCGCACCGTGGGCCGGGCCTCGCCGATGACGGCGAGGGAGTCGAGGGTCTTCTTCGCCCGCCACTCCTGGACGATGCCGATACCGGTGTTGGCGAGGATGACGAAACCGAACAGGCTGTCCTGGATCGGCGCCACGAACAGCATGATCACCCAGAGCACGCCGATGATCGCGTTGAACCGGGTGAAGACGTTGGCCCTGACGATCTCGACGGTGGAGCGGCTGCTGCGCACCGGGATGTCGTTGACCTGGCCCCGCGCGACCCGCTCGGCCACCTCGGCGGCGGTGAGTCCGCCGGCGTCCACCGGAGCGGGCAGGGGACGGCCGGGATCGACTTCGGCGCCCGCGTCGATGTGCGTCATGCCTTCGACGGTACGTGCGGAACTACGGCTTCACCCGCCGAGTGCGCGCAGATCCGACCCAGGGAGGAGGACCAACGGGGCGAAGTGGTGCCGTGGTTGTAGTCCGGCCCCGGGTGCGGTCAGGGTTGCGGTCGCTCGGCGGCCGCCGCCCGCTTCAGTGCCGCGTCCCGGCCGCGGACGTACCAGATGCCGATCAGGCCGAGCCCGGTGCCGGCCAGGCAGGTCCACACCCACCAGGCGTGCCCGCGGTCGTCGAACCAGCCGTAGAACGGCAGCTGGAGCAGGAAGAGGACGAACCACAGGATCGTGCCGCCGGTGATGGTGGCGACGACCGGGCCCTCCAGGGGCTCCGGCGCCTCGTGCGTAGGGGTCCACTTCGCCATGTGCACAGCTTACGAGGCGATCGGGATGTGACACGGTCGACCATGGTCTACGCGCGGAGATAGCGGCCGGGTCCTTATATGTTCATACTGAAACCGTTTGTCTTTGACCACTTCTGTTCGTAGGAAACGCCAATGACCACCTCGGCCTCCGCCAAGGTCCCCGCCCCCGAGCAGCCCGGCGGCGCGCCCGCGTACGGCGCCCTCGACCGCTACTTCAAGATCTCGGAGCGGGGCAGCACGCTCGCGCGTGAGGTCCGCGGTGGCTTCGCCACCTTCTTCGCGATGGCCTACATCATCGTGCTGAACCCGATCATCCTGGGCAGCGCGAAGGACATGTACGGCAACCAGCTCGACAACGGTCAGCTGGTCACCGCCACCGCGCTGACGGCCGCCTTCACCACGCTGCTGATGGGTGTCATCGGCAACGTGCCGATCGCGCTGGCGGCCGGCCTCGGGGTGAACTCCGTCGTCGCCCTCCAGCTCGCGCCCCGGATGTCCTGGCCGGACGCCATGGGCATGGTGGTGCTGGCGGGCCTCGTGGTGATGCTGCTGGTCGCCACGGGTCTGCGCGAGCGGGTGATGAACGCGGTGCCGTTCGGGCTGCGCAAGGCGATCTCGATCGGTATCGGCCTGTTCATCATGCTGATCGGCCTGGTGGACTCCGGGTTCGTCTCCCGGATCCCGGACGCCGCCCACACCACCGTCCCGCTCCAGCTCGGCAGCGACGGTCACCTCAACGGCTGGCCGGTGCTCGTCTTCATCCTGGGCGCCCTGCTGACGCTCGCCCTGATCGTGCGCAAGGTCTCCGGCGCCATCCTGATCTCGATCGTCGCCATGACGGTCGTCGCGCTGGTCATCGAGGCGGTCGCGGACATCCCCTCCTGGGGTCTGACCACCCCGAAGTGGCCGGGCAACCCGGTCGCCACCCCCGACTTCGGCCTGGTCGGCGAGGTCAGCCTGTTCGGCGGCTTCGCGAAGGTCGGCGTGCTGACCGGTGTGCTGTTCGTCTTCACGGTCCTGCTGTCGTGCTTCTTCGACGCGATGGGCACGATCATGGGCGTCTCCGACGAGGCGAAGCTGACCGACGCCCAGGGCCAGATGCCGGGCATCAACAAGGTCCTGTTCGTCGACGGCATCGCGGTCGCCGCGGGCGGCGCCACCTCCTCCTCGGCCACCACGGCCTTCGTGGAGTCCACGGCGGGCGTCGGCGAGGGCGCCCGGACCGGCTTCGCCAACGTCGTCACCGGCGGTCTGTTCACCGCGGCCCTGTTCCTGACGCCGATCGCCACCATGGTCCCGTCCCAGGCTGCCACCCCGGCACTGCTCGCGGTCGGCTTCCTGATCCTGGCGAACTCCGTGAAGGAGATCGACTGGGCCGACTACACGATCGCGATCCCGGCCTTCGTCACGATGGTGATGATGCCGTTCACCTACTCGATCACCAACGGCATCGGCATGGGCTTCATCACCTTCGTGGTGCTGCGGCTGGCGGCCGGGCGGGGCAAGGAGATCCCCGCCGCGATGTACGTCGTCGCCGCCGTCTTCACCTTCTACTACCTGATGCCGGCGCTGGGCCTGACCTGAGCCGCGGGGGTCACCCCGCCGGGTGGGCTCAGGTGACCCCGTAGAACTTCTCCGTCTCCTCGACCGCGGTCTGGAACCGCTCGTCGAAGTCGTCGCGAATGAGCGTCCGGACCACGTAGTCCTGGACGCTCATTCCCCTTTTCGCCGCATGGTGCCGGAGCCGTTCGAGCAGCTCCCCGTCTATCCGCAGGCTGAGCACGCTGGTCCCCATGGATCGAGGGTCACCCCATGGGGCCCGGCCATGAGTCGCTTTCCGGAACCGGCTCACTCATATGGGTGATGAAGTGGTTCAGTGGCCGGGGTCACGGGCATTTCGGCACCCCCGAGTGGTCCTTAGTCAGGGTAATGAGTTAACCTAAAGAACATGTCGGACCTTACCCATGGCGACGACGTTGCCGCCGTGAACGCCCTGCGATCCGCCGTCATGCGACTGTCCCGCCGGCTCAAGCACCAGCGGGTCGACGAGTCGCTGAGCCCCACCGAGATGTCGGTGCTCGGCACCCTGTCCACCTGCGGCCGGGCCACCCCGGGCGAACTCGCCCGCAAGGAGCACGTCCAGCCGCCGTCGATGACCCGCATCGTCGCCCTGCTGGAGGGCAAGGGGCTCGTCCGGCTGGAGCCGCATCCCGAGGACCGGCGCCAGAAGGTCGTCACGAAGACGGAACAGGCCGAGGCGATGCTCGCCGAGAGCCGTGCCAAGCGCAACGCCTTCCTGGCCACCCTGGTCGAGGGCCTCGACGAGGACGAGTGGGCGAAACTCCGCGCCGCCGCCCCCGTGCTGGAAAAGCTCGCGCACCTGTAGTCAGGCCCAGAAGGAGGCGAACCCTTTGAGTTCGGGATCCGGAGCAGCTTCCGCCCCCGCACCGACCACCCCTACCGGCAAGTCCTCCATGTTCGGCTCGCTGCGCATCCGGAACTACCGCCTGTTCTTCATGGGACAGGTCGTCTCCAACACCGGCACCTGGATGCAGCGCATCGCCCAGGACTGGCTGGTCCTCAGCCTCACCGGCTCCGCGACCGCGGTCGGCATCACCACGGCCCTGCAGTTCCTGCCGATGCTGCTCTTCGGCCTCTACGGCGGCGTCCTCGTCGACCGGCTGCCCAAGCGGCCGACGCTCCTCGCCACCCAGTCCGCGATGGCCGTCACCGGGCTCTTCCTCGCCCTCCTCACCCTCAGCGGGCACGTCGAGGTCTGGCACGTCTACCTCGCCGCCTTCGCCATGGGCCTCGCGACGGTCCTCGACAACCCCGCCCGGCAGTCCTTCGTCACCGAGATGGTCGGCCCCGAGCAGCTCCAGAACGCCGTCAGCCTCAACTCGGCGAACTTCCAGTCCGCGCGGCTGGTCGGCCCCGCGGTGGCCGGTCTGCTGATCACCGGGGTCGGCACCGGCTGGGCCTTCCTCCTCAACGGGCTGTCCTTCGTCGCGCCCATCGCCGGGCTGCTGCTGATGCGGGCGCGGGAGCTGCATGTGGTGGAACGGGCGCCGCGCGGCAAGGGGCAGCTGCGGGAGGGGCTGCGGTACGTCGCCGGGCGGCCCGATCTGATCTGGCCGATCGTCCTGGTCGGTTTCGTCGGCACGTTCGCGTTCAACTTCCCCGTCTATCTGTCCGCCTTCGCCGACGACGTCTTTCACGCGGGGGCCGGGGCCTACAGCCTCTTCAACACGCTGGTGGCCGTCGGCTCGGTCACCGGGGCGCTGCTCGCGGCCCGGCGGGGGACGGCCCGGCTGCGGGTGCTGGGGCTGGCCGCGATGGTGTTCGGGGCGGTGGAGATTCTCGCGGCGGCCACGCCGTCGTTGTGGATGTTCGCGGTGCTGATGGTTCCGCTGGGGTTGTTCGGGATGACGGTGAACGTCACCGCGAACACGACGATTCAGATGTCCACCGATCCCGCTATGCGGGGGCGGGTGATGTCGCTCTACATGATGGTGTTTCTCGGGGGGTCCCCGGTGGGGGCGCCGATTGTCGGGTGGATCACCGATGCGTACGGGCCGCGGGTGGGGCTTGCGGTGGGTGGGGCGGTTGCGGCGGGGGCGGCGGCTGTGATCGGGCTGATTCTTGTGCGGGTGGGTGGGCTTCGGGTGTCCGTGGGGTGGGATCGGGGGCATCCGGTTGTGCGGGTCGTTCCACGGGGTCGGGTGGCTGAGGTGGTGTGAGCGCGGGGGTGTCGTTTGTCCGCGGCGCCGTTGTGGGTTTTCGCGCAGTTCCCCGCGCCCCTGGAGGGGTGGGGTGGGTGGTTGGGTGCGGCGCCGTTGGGGCTGGTCGCGCAGTTCCTCGCGCCCCTGAAGGGGGTGAGTGGTCCGGTGCGGGGCCGTTGTGGGTTTTCGCGCAGTTCCCCGCGCCCCTGAAAGGGTGGGTGGTGGGGTGCGGCGCCGTTGTGGCTGGTTGCGCAGTTCCTCGCGCCCCTGAAAAGGGGGGGTGGTTGGGTGGGGGGATGAGGTTGTTTGCTGCTGTGTTGCCGCCGGAGGGGGTTTGTGGGGAGCTGGAGGGTGAGGTTGGGGGGTTGAGGGGGCTGCCCGGTGCGGGGTTGTTGCGGTGGACCGGGCGGGAGGGGTGGCACTTCACGCTTGCCTTCTACGGGGAGGTCGAGGACGCGGTCGTGCCGGAGCTTTCGGTGCGGTTGGGGCGGGTCGCTCGGCGTAGTGAGCCGTTCGGGCTGGCTCTGCGCGGGGGCGGGGAGTTCGGGCACGGGCGGGCCCTGTGGGTCGGGGCCGAGGGGGACGTGGCCGCGCTGCGGCTGCTCGCCGACCGGGCCGAGGCCGCGGGGCGCAAGGCGGGGGTGCCGATGGGCGGCCACCGGCGGTACAAGCCGCATCTGACCGTGGCCCGCAGCAGGGACGCCGTGGACGTGACCCCGTACCTGACGGCCCTGGACGGCTTCACCGGCCGTGACTGGACGGTGGCCGAGCTGGCGCTGGTGCGCAGCAGCCTGCCGAGGTCCGGGGTGCCGGGGGAGCAGCCCCGGTACGAGGCGGTCGCCCGCTGGGCACTCGGCGCGGGCGGTTAGGCTCGGAGCGTGGACCCGAAAACACGGAACCGGATCATGGCCGGTGTGCTTGTACTGATGTTCGTCGTGGTGGCGCTCGCCTCCGCCTTCGGAGGGTGAGGGGACGCTCCCGCGAGGAGCGCCCCCCGCCACTCCTACCAGGCGAAAGCCTCCGGAGAGGGGCCCGGGCCGGGGAAGATCTCCTCCAGGCCGGCCAGCAGCTCCTCGCTCAGCTCCAGCTCCACCGCCCGCAGGGCGGAGTCGAGCTGCTGCGCCGTGCGCGGGCCGACGATCGGTCCGGTCACGCCGGGGCGGGTGAGCAGCCAGGCCAGCGCCGCCTCGCCGGGCTCCACGCCGTGCTTGTCCAGCAGGTCCTCGTAGGACTGGAGCCGGGCACGGGCCGCCGGGTCGGCCAGGGTGTCGGCGGCGCGGCCCGAGGTGCGCCTGCCGCCCTCCGCCTCCTTGCGGATGACCCCGCCGAGCAGTCCGCCGTGCAGCGGTGACCAGGGGATGACGCCGAGGCCGTAGTCCTGGGCCGCCGGGATGACCTCCATCTCGGCGCGCCGCTCGTAGAGGTTGTACAGGCACTGCTCGCTGACCAGGCCGAGGGAGCCGCGGCGGGCGGCGGTCTCGTTGGCCTGGGCGATCTTGTAGCCGGGGAAGTTGGAGGACCCGGCGTAGAGGATCTTGCCCTGCTGGACCAGGACGTCGACGGCCTGCCAGATCTCCTCGAACGGGGTCGACCGGTCGATGTGGTGGAACTGGTAGACGTCGATGCGGTCGGTGCCGAGCCGCTTGAGGGAGGCGTCCACGGCCCGGCGGATGTTGAGGGCCGAGAGCCTGTCGTGGTTCGGCCAGGCCGGGCCGTCGGCGCCCATGTTGCCGTACACCTTGGTGGCGAGGACGACCTTGTCGCGGCGGTCGCCGCCCCGGGCGAACCAGCTGCCGATGATCTCCTCGGTGCGGCCCTTGTTGTCGCCCCACCCATAGACGTTGGCCGTGTCGAAGAGGTTGATGCCTGCGTCCACGGCCGCGTCCATGATCGCGTGGCTGTCGGCCTCGTCGGTCTGCGGGCCGAAGTTCATGGTGCCGAGGACGAGTCGGCCGACCTTGAGTCCCGTGCGTCCGAGCTGCGTGTACTTCATGACGCACCAGCCAACTGCGTGGAGTGGACTCGAAGCAAGGACGTTCAGCGCAGCTCGGCGAAGAGGCCCCGGGCGGGTGAGCCGTCCGCCGCGGTCCAGTGGCCGCCGACGTGGCCGAGGGCGCCGGGGGGAGGGGCGTCGGGCAGGCCGAGGCGGCGGTGCAGGCGCAGGGCGGTGCCGTCGGAGGCGGGGATCACGGTGCCGGTGCCGTCGTCGACGGCGGGACCGGTGGCGGCGAGGGTGCCGGTGCCGGTGAACGAGCGGGCGATCTCGTGGTCGGGGGCGCCGTCGATGCTCTGCGCCTGGGGCTGGGCGCGGCCCTCGATCAGCGCGAACAACTCCGCGACCAGCAGCGGGTCCTGGCAGCCGTCGTAGGCCCAGCGCCTGCCGAGGACGCCGTGCTCCATGGTGCCGATCAGCGCGTGCTCGGCGCCGTCCAGCGGGGCGCCGCGGTAGGTGAGGGGGACCAGGTACGCGGCGCCGGAGGCGTCGGTCGTCACCATGAACTCGATACCGACCTCACCGGCCGGGTCGTCCAGCCGGAAGCCACCGGCCTTGGCCAACTCCGGTGTCCCGGAACCGGCGTACCAGGGGCGGGTGGGCAGCCACCCGGCGAGCAGTTCGAGCTTGGTCGGCTTCAGGGTGGTGCGATGAATGATCGACATGGGCCCGATTGTGTCAGTCGCGCGGGAACTCGCCGGTCTGCTGGGCGAGTTCGCCGGAAACCGGTCAGACCCTCGTGGCCGAGTACGTCCCGCCGATGCCCCAGGCCTCGGTCATCGCCGCCGCGAAGGCCGCGGCTATGCGGTGTTCGCCGCTGGCGTTGGGGTGGGTGCCGTCGTAGGTGTCGGTGTGGAGGTCGTAGTCCTCGGGCGGGGAGGCCAGGAGGATCGGGGAGCGGGGTTCGTCGAGGTCGGCGACCTCCTTGGCGAGCAGGACGTTGAACAGGTCCACCTGCTCGGCGAAGGCGGGGTCCGCGACGGCCCGGATGTTCGGGATGACCGGCAGGAACACCATCCGGATGCGCGGCCGGGCGGCCCTGGCCTCGGTGACGAAGGCCCGCACGTTCTCGGCCGTCTGCTCGGCGTTGGTGTAGAAGCCCAGGTCTATCAAGCCGAGGGCGACGAGGAGGACGTCGGGGCGGTGGTCGCGGACCGCCTGTCCGACCAGCGGCGCCATGTGCAGCCAGCCCTCGCCCCAGCCGGCCAGGTGGGCGCGGGGGAAGTCGGGGTCGGCGTAGGCGTGGGAGGTGGCGGCGTCGGTGGCCTTGTCGTAGAGCTCCTCGCGGGGGCCGACGAGGGTGAAGGGGCCGCCGTACGTGGTGCACAGGTGCTGCCACAGCCGGTAACGCCAGGTGTGTTCGCCCGCGCTTCCGATCGTCTGCGAATCACCGACGGGCATGAACCTGAGCATTGGCTCATGATGGACGATCAGCGCCTCCGGTGGGGTGTGAGGCCGGACACGCGGGCCGGGACCGCGGGCGGGATGGCAGGCTTGGCGGCATGCGCCGTCCCTTCGCCCTTCTCGCCGCTGTCCTCGTCACGGGCGTGTTCGCCGTGCCCGCCTCCGCCGACGACGGCGACGCCTTCACCATCGAGGACCCGCGGATCACCGAGTCCAGCGGCCTGGCCGCCTCCCGGCAGCACCCGGGCGTCTACTGGACCCACAACGACAGCGACGACGGCGCCTACCTGTACGCCGTGGACGGCGCCACCGGTGAGACCGTCGCGACCGTCACGATGACCGGTGTCGGCGCCCCCCGGGACGTCGAGGCGATCTCGGTGGGGCCGGACGACCACCTCTACGTCGGCGACATCGGCGACAACCTCGGCGGCACCTGGCCGCACGTCTGGATCTACGAGCTGCCCGAGCCGAAGGAGCTCAAGGACCAGACCCTCAAGGCCACCCAGTACGTGGTGAAGTACTCCGACGGCGCCCGGGACGCGGAGTCGCTCGTGGTGCATCCGAAGACCGGGCGGGTGTACATCGTCGACAAGGACGAGGCCGGCAGCCATCTCTACGAGGGGCCCGCCGAGTTGTCCGCCTCCGGCACCAACGTCTTCCGGCCCGTCGCGGACGTGCCCGACCTGGAGGCCACCGACGCGGCCCTCTCCCCGGACGGCGAGGACCTCGTGGTGCGCAGCTACTTCGGCGCCGTCCACTACGACTGGAACGGCGGCGACCTCAAGCGCGTCGGCCGGCTGAGCGTGCCCTTCCTGGGGCAGGGCGAGTCCGTCACCTACACGGCCGACGGTTCGAAGCTCATGTACGGCGCCGAGGGCGAGCGGAGTTCGGTGGAGCCGGAGGACGCGCCGGGTGACGGGGGCGGCGGGTCCGGGACCGGTTCGGGCTCCGGTGGCAACTCCTCGTCCGGCGACGGGGGTTCGGACGACGGCGGCGGTGACTACAAGGTCGGCGCGCTCGCGGTGGCGGCCGTCGTCGCCGTGGTGCTCGGCTTCCGGCGGCTGCTGCGGCGCCGGTGAGCTGAACCCGGCCGGCGTCACCGGGCCCGTCACTCCGTCCGGCGCCGGGCCACGCACACCTCCAGGCCGTCCAGGATGCGTTGCAGCCCGAACTCGAAGTGGTCGAAGTCGGGGCCCCAGGTGTCCTCGTCGAGGGCGGCGAGCAGCGGGTAGCGGCCGGAGGTGAGGACCTTCTCCAGGATCGGCGTCTGCGCCTGCCAGAACTCCGCGTCGGTCAGCCCGGTGCGCCGTTCCGCCTCCCGCTGGTAGAGCTGGGTGCGGGCGGCGCCCACCACATAGCCGTCGATCATGATGATCGCCGAGACCAGTTCGGGGTCGCTCAGCCCCATCGGCTTGATGCGGGCGAGCATCTTCTCCATGCCGTCCAGCGCGCTCGGTCCGAGCAGCGGGCGGGTCTGGTTGACCTGGAGCAGCCAGGGGTGGCGCCGGTACAGCTCCAGGGTCGCCCGGCCGAGGGCCTCCAGCGCCGAGCGCCAGCTGCCGTCGCCGAAGCCGTCGGGGTCCTGCGAGGGGCGCTGGACGTGGTCCAGCATCAGGTCCAGCAGCTCGCCCTTGCCGGGGACGTACCGGTACAGCGACATCGTGCCGGTGCCGAGTTCGGCGGCGACCCGGCGCATGGAGGCCGCCTCCAGGCCCTCGGTGTCCGCGACCCGGACGGCGGCTTCCACGATCCGGTCGATGGTCAGGGTCGGCCTCGGCCCCCGGCTGGGGCGCCGGCCGGTGTCCCACAGCAGCTCCATGGTGCGCGCGATGTCGCCGCTGCCGCTGGTCTCCGTACCGCCCTTGCCGCTGGTCATGACCGCCATTCTAGGACCTCCCCGAAAAACTGGGTACGGTGTACGCGTAATCGGGTACGGTGTACTCAGTTACGGAGAAGGGGGACCCATGAGCGACGGATACGCCGTCCGGGCCGAGGCACTGCAGAAGCGGTACGGCGACAAGAACGCCCTGGACGGCTTCGACCTCGCCGTCCGCGAGGGCACCGTGCACGGACTGCTCGGCCCGAACGGCGCCGGCAAGACCACCGCCGTGCGCATCCTGTCCACGCTGCTGAGGCTGGACGGCGGACAGGCCACCGTGGCCGGTCTGGACGTCGTGCGGCAGGCCCGCGAGGTGCGCGCCCGGATCGGGCTGACCGGGCAGTACGCCGCCGTGGACGAGGTGCTCACCGGCCGGCAGAACCTGGAGATGTTCGGCCGGCTCTTCCACCTCGGAGGCGGCCGCGCCAAGGCCCGCGCGGCCGAGCTGCTGGAGCAGTTCGACCTGACCGACGCCGCCGAGAAGGGCGTCGGCAAGTACAGCGGCGGCATGCGGCGCCGCCTCGACCTCGCCGCGTCGATGATCCTCGCCCCGTCGGTGCTCTTCCTCGACGAGCCGACGACCGGGCTGGACCCGCGCAGCCGGGGCGAGGTGTGGGAGTCCGTGCGGGCGCTGGTGGCGAGCGGCACCACCGTGCTGCTGACCACGCAGTACCTGGAGGAGGCGGACAAGCTGGCCTCCCGGATCACCGTGATCGACCAGGGGCGGGCCATCGCCGACGACACCCCGGACGGGCTGAAGAACCTAGTCGGCGGCGACCGGATCGAGGTGGTCGTGGCGGAGCGGTCCGACATCCCCCGGGCGGTGAAGGTCGTCGCCCGGGTCTCCGACGGCGAACCGGATTCGGACGAGACCGAGTTGCGGGTGCACGCGCCCGTCACCGACCGGGTGGCCGCGCTGACCGAGGTGGCCCGCACCCTCCAGGACGAGGGTGTCGCGGTGGAGGACATCGGGCTGCGCAGGCCGAGCCTCGACGACGTCTTCCTGCGCCTGACCGGACACCGCACCGAGAAGGAGGCGGCGGCATGACCGCAGTGGACCTCAACGCCCCGGCTCCGCACGGCCGTACGTACTGGCTGCTCTCCGACGTCTGGAACATCGTCCGCCGGGGACTGACCCACTACCGGCGCCAGCCGGTCAACATCGCCTGGCAGCTGGGCTTCCCGATCCTCTCCGTGCTGCTGTACGGCTATGTCTTCGGCAGCGCCATGACGGTGCCCGGCGGCGGGGACTACAAGGACTTCCTGATGCCGGGCATGTTCGTGATGACGATGGCCTTCGGCTTCATCAACACCGCGACCATGGTCGTCTACGACTCCACCAAGGGCGTCATCGACCGGTTCCGCTCGATGCCCATGGAGTCCTCGGCGGTGGTCGCCGGGCGCGGGGTGACCGATCTCATCGTCGCCTGCGCCGAGTTGGCCATCATGATGCTGACCGCGATCGCGATGGGCTGGCGCCCGGACGGCGGACTGAACTTCCTGGCCGCCTTCGGACTGCTGCTGTGGCTGCGCTGCTCACTGATCTGGCTCGGGGTGTGGCTCGGCCTGATCGTCCCCAACCCGGAGGCGGCGGGCGGTCTGTTCGCGGTGGCGTTCCCGCTGACGATGATCTCCAGCATCTTCGTCGCCCCGCAGCTGATGCCCGACTGGCTGGGCTGGGTCGCGGCCTGGAACCCGATCTCCTCCACGGCGGCCGCCACCCGGGACCTGTTCGGCACCCCGGTCGGCGGCGGCGACTCCTGGGTCGAGGAGCACGCCCTGCTGATGGCGGGCGTGTGGCCCGTCGTGCTGACGCTGGTCTTCCTGCCGCTGGCGGTACGGAGGTTCCAGAGGCTCAGCCGCTGAACGGCCCGCGACATCGGAAAGGGCGCCCACTCGCGTGGGCGCCCTTCACCGTCGTGAGGAAGCCGCTTACAGCTTCTCGATCACGTAGTCGACGCACTTGGTGAGCGCCTCGACGTCCGCCGGGTCGATCGCCGGGAACATCGCGATCCGCAGCTGGTTGCGGCCGAGCTTGCGGTAGGGCTCGGTGTCGACGACGCCGTTGGCGCGCAGCACCTTGGCGACGGCCGCCGCGTCGATCTCGTCGGCGAAGTCGATCGTGCCGATGACCTGCGAGCGCTTGGCCGCGTCGGTGACGAACGGCGTCGCGTACTTGCTCTCCTCCGCCCAGCCGTACAGCCGGGTCGAGGAGTCCTTGGTCCGGGCCGAGGACCAGGCGAGACCGCCCTGGCCGTTGATCCACTCCAGCTGCTGGTTCAGCAGGAAGAGGGTCGCCAGCGCGGGGGTGTTGTACGTCTGGTTCTTGCGGGAGTTGTCGATCGCCGTCGGCAGGCTGAAGAACTCCGGGATGTGCCGGCCGGAGGCGTGGATCCGCTCGGCGCGCTCGATCGCGGCCGGGGAGAACACGCCGATCCACAGGCCGCCGTCGGAGGCGAAGGACTTCTGCGGGGCGAAGTAGTAGACGTCCGTCTCGGCGATGTCCACGGGCAGACCGCCCGCGCCGGAGGTGGCGTCCACCAGGACCAGGGAGCCCTCGTCGGCACCGGCCACGCGCTTGATCGGCATGGCGACAC
Organism: Streptomyces sp. NPDC000983; assembly: GCF_040299205.1. NCBI lineage: Bacteria > Bacillati > Actinomycetota > Actinomycetes > Kitasatosporales > Streptomycetaceae > Streptomyces > Streptomyces sp. NPDC000983. The sequence goes on from NZ_JBEPBM010000011.1 coordinate 176,948, forward strand.
CGGTGGAGGTCTCGTTGTGGGTGTACGCGTACACGTCCACGCCCGCCTCGGCGGACGGCTCCGGGTGGGTGCCCGGGTCGCTCGCGATGACCGTCGGCTCGGCCAGCCAGGGGGCGAGCTTGGCGGCCTTGGCGAACTTCGAGCTGAACTCGCCGAAGTTCAGGTGCTGCGACTTGTTCTCGATCAGGCCGTGCGTCGCCACGTCCCAGAACGCGGTGGAGCCGCCGTTGCCGAGGACGACCTCGTAGCCCTCGGGCAGGGAGAACAGCGCACTGATGCCCTCGCGCACCTGACCGACCAGGTTCTTGACCGGAGCCTGGCGGTGGGAGGTACCGAGGAGGGACGTACCGGTGGCGGCCAGCGCGTCCAGCGCTTCCGTCCGCACCTTGGAGGGGCCCGCGCCGAATCGACCGTCGGCGGGCTTGATGTCAGCGGGAATCTGGATCTCAGCCACGGAAGGGAGGGTAGCCGTTGGGGGAAACCTGGTCGAAACGCAGTCCGTCGGCTGAGACGGGGTGTGACGGGGTGTTTGGAATGCTGGGCCCATGACGGATCCAGAGGCCGACCTGCGCGGGGCCGTCCGCGGCGACGTCCGCTTCGACGCCACCGCCCGGGCGCTGAACACCATGGACGCCTCCAACCACCGGCGTGTCCCGCTCGGCGTGGTCGCCCCGCGCGACGCCGACGACGTGAGCGCGGTGCTGGAGATCTGCCGCGCGCACGGCGTGCCGGTCGTCCCGCGCGGCGGCGGCACCTCCATCGCCGGGCAGGCCACCGGCACCGGCGTCGTCCTGGACTTCACCCGCCACATGAACCGTCTGCTCGCCCTCGACCCCGCCGGCCGCACCGCCGTCGTCCAGCCGGGACTGGTGCTCGACCGGCTCCAGGAGGCCGCCGCCCCGCACGGACTGCGCTTCGGCCCCGACCCCTCCACGCACTCCCGGTGCACGCTCGGCGGGATGATCGGCAACAACTCCTGCGGCGCGCACTCGGTGGCCTGGGGCACCACCGCCGACAGCGTGCGGGAGCTGGAGGTGGTCACCGCCCGCGGCGAACGGCTGCGCCCCGGCCGGGGCTGGGCGGGCGCCCCCGAAGGGCTGCGGAGCCTCGTCGAGGGCGAACTCGCCCTGCTGCGCACCGGGTTCCCGCGACTGCCCCGCCGGATCTCCGGGTACGCCCTGGACGCGCTGCTTCCCGAGAACGGCGCCGACGTGGCCCGCTCGCTGTGCGGCTCGGAGGGCACGCTCGGGGTGCTCACCGAGGCCGTCGTCGACCTGGTGGCGGCGCCCCCCGCACGGGCCCTCGCCGTGCTCGGCTACGCCGACGAGGGCGCCGCCGCCGACGCGGCCGCCGGACTCCTCCCGCACGGCCCGCTGACGGTGGAGGGCATGGCCGCCGACCTGGTGCCCTCCGCCGTCGCGCTGCCCCGGGGCGCCGCCTGGCTCTTCGTGGAGACCGGCGGCGAGTCGCCCGCCGAGGCACGCACGCGGGCGGAGACGATCGTGCGGGCCGCCGACGCGGCGGACTCCCTGATCGTCACCGACGCCGCCGGGCAGCGGGCGCTGTGGCGCATCCGCGAGGACGCCGCCGGCACCGCGACGAGGATGCCGGACGGCAGCGAGGCATGGCCCGGCTGGGAGGACTGCGCGGTGCCCCCGGCCCGGCTCGGCGCCTATCTGCGGGACTTCCGCGCCCTGCTCACCGCACACGGGCTGCGCGGCACCCCGTACGGGCACTTCGGGGACGGCTGCATCCACGTCCGGATCGACTTCGACCTGCTCACCGCGGCGGGCGTGGCCCGCTTCCGGCACTTCTCCGGGGAACTCGCCGACCTGGTCGTGGCGCACGGCGGTTCGCTCTCGGGGGAGCACGGCGACGGCATGGCCCGCGCGGAGCTGCTGCCGCGGATGTACGGGCCCGACCTGGTGGGCCTGTTCGAGCGGGCCAAGACCGTGTGGGACCCCGACGGCCTGCTCAACCCCGGCGTACTGGTCCGCCCGGCGCCCCTCGACTCCGGACTGCGCTTCGCCGTCCTGCCCCGCGAACCCGTCGACGTCGCCTTCGGCTACCCCGCCGACGGCGGTGACTTCGCCGCCGCCGTACGCCGCTGCGTGGGCGTCGCCAAGTGCCGTACGACCGAGGCTGCCGGACCCGCCGTCATGTGCCCGTCGTTCCGCGCGACCGGCGAGGAGGAGCACTCCACCCGCGGCCGGGCCCGGCTGCTGCACGAGATGCTCGCCGGAGAGGTGGTCACCGACGGCTGGCGCTCCACCGAGGTGCGCGACGCCCTCGACCTGTGCCTGTCCTGCAAGGGCTGCCGCTCCGACTGCCCGGTCGGCGTCGACATGGCCACCTACAAGGCGGAGTTCCTGCACCACCACTACGCCGGCCGGCGCCGCCCGGCCGCCCACCACTCGATGGGCCGGCTGCCGGAGTGGCTGCGCCCGGTGGCGCGGGCCCGGCTCGCGGGGGCGGTCAACCTCCTGGCGCGGGTACCCCTGGTGGCGGCGGTGGCCAAGCGGCTGGGCGGGATCGCCGCCGAGCGGACGCTCCCGGCGCTGGCGACGCGCACGTTCAGCCGGTGGTGGCGCGCCCGGCGTGCCCCGGGCCCCTGCGACGGCACCCTGGTCGTGCTCTGGCCCGACACCTTCACCGAGCACCTCTCGCCCTCCGTCGGCCGGGCGGCCGTACGGGTGCTGGAGGCGGCGGGACTGCGGGTGGCGCTGCCGCCCACCCTGCGCACTCGCCGCCGGCCGGTCGGCGACGGACGGACCGCCTCGGCGCTGTCGCTGCTCACGGCCCGCCGCCGGGGGCGCGTCTGCTGCGGACTGACGTACGTCTCCACCGGGCAGCTGGACCGGGCCCGCGCCGTGCTGCGCCGCACCCTGGACCTGATGGCACCGGTGCTGGAGACGGACGCGCCGGTCGTGGTCCTCGAACCGAGCTGCGCCGCCGCGCTCCGCACCGACCTGCCCGAACTGCTCCACGACGATCCGCGCGCCGCCCTGCTCGCCGCCCGGGTCCTCACCTTCGCCGAGACCCTCCGGCGCCACGCCCCCGACTGGACCCCGCCCGCCGTGGACCGCCCGGTCACCGGGCAGACCCACTGCCACCAGCACGCCGTACTGGGCGACACGGCGGACCGCGCCCTGCGCGCGGCGGCCGGACTGACCGGCGAGCTGACCGGCGGCTGCTGCGGGCTCGCGGGCAACTTCGGCTTCGAGAAGGGCCACTTCGAGGTGTCCGCCGCCTGCGCCGAGGAACGGCTCCTGCCGTCGGTGCGCCAGGCGCCGCCGGGCGCGGTGGTCCTGGCGGACGGCTACTCCTGCCGGACCCAGCTGGAACAGCTGGGCGGGGTGCGCGGGAGGCATCTGGCGGAGGTGCTGGCCGAGGCACTGGACGACGAGGGATGACGCCCGGTGACCCCGGCCTTCGGCCGGCGGCGGATCACAGCGAGCGGTCGAAGTGGGCGGTCACCGTGTCCAGGGCGAGTTCGACCTGGGGTGCCCGGTCGTAGAAGTCGAACTGGGTGCCCTCCGTCCACAGGATGTCCTTGCGGCCCGCCAGCGCGGCATGGAAGCGGCGGGCGCCCTGCGGGATCGCGGCGTCCTCGCTGTGCACGAGCAGCACCGGCCGGCTGATCCGCGGCGCCAGCTCGATCGCGTCGTAGGTCAGCCAGTCGGCCCACGCCATCACGGCGAACCGGTTGGGCCAGGCGGGGACCGCGCCCCGCTCCGGGTTGAGATAGAAGTCGATGTCGTACGGCATCGCCGCGCGCTCGTCGGTGACGCTCACCACCGGCACGTAGTCGACCTCGCCGGTCTCGTCGTAGCGCGCCCTCGCCTCCAGGCCCGCCTTGATCCGCTCCGCGACCGCCCCGTCCCCGCCGTACGCCTCGGCGCAGACCTCGGCGTCGTGCAGCCAGGGCGCGACCAGGGCCAGCGCCCTGATCCGGGGGTCCTGGGCGGTCGCGTCGGACATGTACATCGCGGCGGCGCAGATGCCGAGCGCCGCGAGCCGGTCGCCGTCGACCTCCGGCCGGCCGGCGAGGAAGGTCAGCGCGGCGCGGATGTCCCGCACCTTGCGCTCCGGGTTCTCCACGTCACGCGGTGCGCCCCCGGACGCGCCGAAGCCGGTGAAGTCGAACGACAGGGCCGCGTAACCGCGTTCGGCGAGCTTGCGGGCGTACCGGTCGGCCATCAGCTCCTTGACGCTGGTCCAGGTGCCGGCGACGACGACGGCGGGCGCCGGGTGGTCGGGGAGGAAGAGGTCGCCGGTCAGGGTGGTGCCGTCGCCGTTGTCGAAGGTGACGGTCTCTTGTCGGGCCACGGTGTCTCTCCTGGTGGGGGATCGGGTCGGGCGTACCGCGGATCGGCCCTGGTGATCAGGCCGTCGGCGATGTCGAGGTGGTGGCGGGCGCGGAATCCGCCGGGGCCGCCGGGCCGGAAGCGGACCAGCAGGGTCGTGCCGCCCGCGGATCTCCCGGCCGACGTCGATCACGACGGCGTCCTCGGCGAAGGCGGCCGCCGGCGCGTCCGCGTCCTCGGCGACGACGGCGTCCAGATAGCGCTGCGCGGCCGGGTCGAGTCCGGCCGGGGCCGGGGCGGGCGCGCTCCCGGTGGCCGGCGCGGTCGCCGGACCGGTCGTCGGGCCGGTCGCCGGGCCGGACCCGGAGCACGCCACGGCGGTCGTGCCGACGAGCAGCACGGCGGCGGCCGTTCTCAGGGAGCCAGCGCGCGGTTGCCGTCGCCCCAGACAGCGGTCATCACCAGGCCGGCGATCCGCCAGCCCCCGGCGGTGCGCACCAGGTCGAAGCGGTAGGTGCCGCCCAGCGTCCACAGCGTCGCGCCGAGGTCCGAGCTGCCGTGGTGCGTGGCGTGGAAGGCGGCCGTGCACACGGCGCCGTCGCCGTCGACGGTCACGAGGTGGTTGGTGAGCAGGTGCTGGGTGGCGGTGTAGCGGCTGAAGCCCTCCCGCCAGGCGGCCGCGATCTGCCCGGGTTCGAGCGTGACGGGCTCGCCGCCGTTGAGGCTGGTGTAGTCGAGCGTCACCTTGTCGGCGAAGACGGCGGCCAGCCGGTCCCAGTCGCGCAGATCCGCGTACCAGGCCATCCGGGTGCAGGTGTCGATGATGTCGGATCGGTCCATACGGACCAGCCTGTCCGCGGGCCCGCCCCACCCGGCAGGGGAACCGGCTGCACGCCGGCGTGCAGGATCATGCACACACCCGTTCGGCGCCCGGTCACAGCCAGCCGAGTTCCTTGGCGCGCAGGGCCGCCTGGAAGCGGGTCGACGCGCCGAGGCGTGCCATCAGGTCGGCGACGTGCGAGCGGAACTTGCGCACCGACACGTTCAGCGACCGCGCCCCGGCCTCGTCGGTGCCGTGCTCGGTGAGCGCGCGCAGCACCCGCTGCTCGATGGGGGACAGCGGCAGGTCGTCCAGTTCACGCGCCCGCGCCCACATGCCCTCGAACACGTCCGCCGGCATCGCCACCACCCCCGGCTGGCGGATCTGGAGCGCCCCGGCGAAGGGGTCGGCGGGATCGGCCTGGACGAAGGCGACCGAGCCGTTGACCACCGCCAGGTGCCGGAACGGCTCCACGGTCACCCGGTGCAGGTCGCCCATGGCGTGCGAGGAACGGGCGTACGCCGCCTGCTCCGGGTCCTCCAGGGTCTCGGCGGCGAACAGGGTCCGGCTGCGCAGCCCGGCGGCCAGCAGCCGCCGGAACGGGGCCGGGTCGTAGACCTTGTTGCTCTGCTCGCGGGCCCGCCGCTTCATGTGCACGAACTCACGCGGCTCGCCGCCGAGCAGGTCGTCGATACGGCGGCTCACGGACGAGCCGTCGGTCAGGTGCTCGACCATCTGCACGCTGCGCCCGCTGCGGTGCTCCTAGGTCAGCTCCGACAGCACGTCCCAGGCGACGCTGAGCTCGGTGAGCCGCCGCTGGGTCTCCGCCATGCGCCGCCGGACCAGCAGATCGACGGCGGCGGCCGGGGTGACCGCGGTCGCCGTCCGGTCCACCAGCCCCAGCTCGCGCAGCTCGTCCAGGACCCGCGCCGGTTCGGGCATGCCGAGTTCGGCGCGCGCCCCGTCGAGATCGGGGTTCAGGGTGCGTAAGAGGTAGGGGTAGAGCCGCTCCTGCTCGGTACTCAGCCCCAGTTGGGCCAGGCTCACGGAAGTCCCCCCGGTCGGATGCTCGCTCTGGTGTCGAGGTGAAGGAACGCCCTGTGGCTCCCCTGTGTTCCGCCCGCGCCCGGGGCCTGGCGCGGGACAGCCCCAATCCGGCTTCACACACCTGACCGAGTCCATTACCCTGGACGCGGAAGTACATCAGGATGAACGATCCCGAGCACCTGGACCGCCCGTGAGCACCCCCGACGCCATTACCTCCGCACCCGCGCCGACTGCCACCGCCGCACCCGCGCCGGCCGGCGCCCCCGGCCGCCGGGGCTCTCTCGGGCCGGTCGGTCTGCTGCTGGCCGGCGGCGTCTCGGTCCAGTTCGGCGGCGCCCTCGCGGTGACCCTGATGCCCAGGGCGGGCGCGCTCGGCGTGGTCACGCTGCGGCTGGCGGTGGCGGCGGTCGTGCTGCTCGTGGTCTGCCGGCCCAGGTTCCGGGGGCACTCCCGCACCGACTGGGGCACGGTCGTCGTCTTCGGTCTCACCATGGCCGCGATGAACGGCCTCTTCTACCAGTCGGTCGCCCGGATCCCGCTGGGCCCCGCGGTCACCCTGGAGGTGCTCGGCCCGCTGGCGCTGTCGGTCTTCGCCTCCCGCCGCGCGATCAACCTCCTGTGGGCGGGCCTCGCCCTCGTGGGCGTCTTCCTCCTCGGTGGCGGCGGCTTCGGCGGCCTGGACCCGGCCGGTGTGGCCTTCGCCCTGGCGGCGGGCGTGATGTGGGCGGCGTACATCGTCTTCAGCGCGCGCACCGGCCGGCGGTTCCCGCAGGCCGACGGGCTGGCCCTCGCCATGGTGGTCGCCGCGGTGCTGTTCCTGCCGCTCGGCGTGGTGGAGTCCGGCGCGAAGCTCCTGGACCCGACGACGCTCGCGCTCGGCGCCGCGGTGGCGATCCTCTCCTCCGTACTGCCGTACACCCTCGAACTGCTCGCCCTGCGCCGGCTGCCCGCGTCCACGTTCGCGATCCTGATGACGCTGGAGCCGGCCATCGCGGCGACGGCCGGCTTCCTCATCCTCGACCAGGCCCTCTCGGCGTACCAGGCCCTCGCCATCGCCCTGGTCATCGCGGCCAGCATGGGCGCGGTACGGACCCAGGTGGGCCGCGCCAAGCCCGCCCTCGCGGAACCGGTGTCCTGACGAGCGCCGGGCGCGCCCCGGGCGCCCGCCCCCACCCCCACCGCCGCCGCGGCCGAGAGCGAGGCTCTCCGCCGCGGCGGCGGTCGTTTTCCGGGCGGCGTCCCCGGAGTCGCGCGCCGTGCCGCACGCGGCGGGCCCCGCCCCGCCGCCCCGCGCGGCGACACACCGCAGCTCCACAGCCCCCGCGGCGACACACCGCCGCCCCGAAGCCCTCGCGGCCCCCGAAGAAATTAATGCAAGCACGCTTGATTGTTTCTGGGCCCGCTGCCATGCTCCCCGTCATGGCCGACCCGACGCCCGTCTTCGACGACCTGCGCGCGGAGAGCGACGAACTCGACCGGCTCGTGGCCGAGTTGAGCCCGGACCAGTGGTCCCTCGCCACTCCCGCCCCCCGCTGGACGATCGCGCACCAGATCGCGCACCTCGCCTGGACCGACCACGCCGCCCTGCTCGCCGCCACCGACGCCGAGGCGTTCGGCAAGGAGGTCGAGAAGGCCCTCGCGGCCCCCGACCGCTTCGTCGACGAGGGCGCAGACGAGGGAGCCGCCCGCCCGCCGGACCGGATCCTCGCCGACTGGCGCTCCGGCCGGCAGGCCCTGCAGGACGCCCTGCGCGCCGCCCCGCCCGGCACCCGCTTCCCCTGGTACGGGCCACCCATGGCCGCCGCCTCGATGGCCTCCGCCCGCCTGATGGAGACCTGGGCCCACGGCCAGGACGTCGCCGACGCCCTCGGCGCGGTCCGCACCCCCACCGACCGGCTCAGGCATGTGGCCCGCATCGGGGTACGGGCCCGCGACTACGCCTTCGGGGTGCGCGGACTGACCCCGCCCGCCGAGGAGTTCCGGGTGGAACTCGCCGGACCTGGCGGCGACGTGTGGGCCTACGGTCCCGAGACCGCGGCCCAGCGCGTCACCGGCCCCGCCCTCGACTTCTGCCTCCTCGTCACCCGGCGCGCCCACCGCGTCGACCTCGCCGTACGCGCCGAAGGAGAGGACGCCGGCCGCTGGCTGGACATCGCCCAGGCGTTCGCCGGCCCACCGGGTGAGGGCCGAACGGCGAAGAGGGACGGCCGCACGGCCGAGGGGGACGGCCGGTGACCCTGCGGATCGGCAACGCCTCCGGGTTCTACGGCGACCGCTTCGACGCCGTGCGCGAGATGCTCACCGGCGGTGAACTCGACGTCCTCACCGGCGACTACCTCGCCGAACTGACCATGCTGATCCTCGGCCGGGACCGGCTGAAGGACCCCGCCGCCGGCTACGCCCGCACCTTCCTGCGGCAGCTGGAGGAGAGCCTGGGACTGGCCCAGGAGCGCGGCGTGCGGATCGTCGCCAACGCCGGCGGACTCAACCCCGCCGGGCTCGCCGACGCCGTACGGGAGCTGGCCGGGCGGCTCGGCCTGTCCGTCCGGGTCGCCCATGTCGAGGGCGACGACCTGACCGCCGGCCACCCCGGCAGCCTCGCCGCCCACGCCTACCTCGGCGGCTTCGGCATCGCCGCCGCGCTGCGCCGGGGCGCCGAGGTCGTCGTCACCGGACGGGTCACCGACGCCGCCCTGGTCACCGGGCCCGCCGCCGCCCACTTCGGCTGGGGGCCCGGCGACCACGACCGGCTCGCCGGCGCCGTCGTCGCCGGTCATGTGCTGGAGTGCGGCACCCAGGCCACCGGCGGGAACTACGCCTTCTTCGGCGAGCGGCCCCGGGACCTGCTGCGCCCCGGCTTCCCGCTCGCCGAGATCCACGAGGACGGCAGCGCCGTCATCACCAAGCACCCCGGCACCGGCGGCTTCGTCGACCTCGGCACCGTCACCGCCCAGCTCCTCTACGAGACCGGCGGCGCCCGCTACGCCGGACCCGACGTCACCGCCCGGCTGGACAGCGTCCGGCTGGAACAGGACGGGCCCGACCGGGTCCGGATCCACGGGGTGCGCGGGGAGGCGCCGCCCCCGACGCTCAAGGTCGGCGTCAACCGCTTCGGCGGCTTCCGCAACGAGGTCGTCTTCGTGCTCACCGGGCTCGACATCGAGGCCAAGGCCGAGCTGGTGCGCGCCCAGATGACCGACGCGCTCGCCAAGTCGCCGCCCGCCGAGGTCCGGTGGGAACTCGTCCGGACCGACCGGCCCGACGCCGACACCGAGGAGACGGCGAGCGCCCTGCTGCGGCTCGTCGTCCGCGACCCCGACCAGGCGGCCGTCGGCCGGGCGCTGAGCGGGGCCGCCATCGAACTCGCCCTCGCCGGCTACCCCGGCTTCCACGTCCTCGCCCCACCCGGCAAGGGCGCCCCCTACGGCGTCTTCGAGGCCGAGTACGTCGCCCAGGACACCGTGCCCCATGCGGCCGTCCTCGACGACGGCAGGCGGATCGACGTCACGCCGCCCGACGACACCCGCGTACTCGAGGACGTGGACGCGCCCCCGCTTCCCGAGCCGCTGCCGCCCGGCCCCACCGTCCGCGCCCCGCTCGGGCGGGTCGCCGGGGCCCGCAGCGGCGACAAGGGCGGCGACGCCAACGTCGGCGTGTGGGTCCGCACCGACGAGGAGTGGCGCTGGCTCGCCCACGAACTCACCGTCGAGCGGTTCCGGCAGCTGCTGCCCGAGTGCGCGGAACTGACCGTCCACCGGCACGCCCTGCCCGCCCTGCGCGCCCTCAACTTCGTCGTCGAGGGCATCCTCGGCGCCGGAGTCGCCGCCCAGGCCCGGTTCGACCCCCAGGCCAAGGCGCTCGGCGAGTGGCTGCGCTCGCGCCACCTGGACATCCCGGAGGTTCTGCTGTGACCGTCCTGTCGTCCGCGCTGGACGTGAAGGGCCCCGAGTACCGGGCCCACCGCGAGGCGATGCTCGCCAAGCTCGCCGACCTCGACACCGAGCACGCCAAGGCCCTGGCGGGCGGCGGCGAGAAGTACGTCCAGCGGCACCGGGGGCGCGGCAAGCTGCTCGCCCGGGAACGCATCGAACTGCTCCTCGACCCCGACACCCCCTTCCTCGAACTCTCCCCGCTGGCCGCCTGGGGCAGCGACTACGCCGTCGGCGCCTCCCTGGTCACCGGGATCGGCGTCGTCTCCGGCGTGGAGTGCCTGATCACCGCCAACGACCCCACCGTGCGCGGCGGCGCCAGCAACCCCTGGTCGCTGAAGAAGGCGCTGCGGGCCAACGACATCGCCCTCGCCAACCGGCTGCCCTGCATCAGCCTGGTGGAGTCCGGCGGCGCCGACCTGCCCTCGCAGAAGGAGATCTTCATCCCCGGCGGCGCGATCTTCCGGGACATCACCCGGCTGTCGGCCGCCGGCATCCCCACCGTCGCCGTCGTCTTCGGCAACTCCACCGCGGGCGGCGCCTACGTCCCCGGCATGTCCGACCACGTGATCATGGTCAAGGAGCGCGCCAAGGTGTTCCTCGGCGGGCCCCCGCTGGTCAAGATGGCCACCGGCGAGGAGAGCGACGACGAATCCCTCGGCGGCGCCGAGATGCACGCCCGCGTCTCCGGCCTCGCCGACTACTTCGCCGTCGACGAGCGGGACGCGCTGCGCCAGGCGCGGCGGGTCGTCGCCCGCCTCAACCACCGCAAGGCGTACCCGGATCCGCCACTCGCCGAGGCGCCCAAGTACGACGCCGAGGAACTGCTCGGCATCGTCCCCGGCGACCTGCGGACCCCCTTCGACCCGCGCGAGGTCATCGCCCGGATCGTCGACGGCTCCGACTTCGACGAGTTCAAGCCCCTGTACGGGACCAGCCTGGCCACCGGCTGGGCGAGCCTGCACGGCTACCCCGTCGGCATCCTCGCCAACGCCCAGGGCGTGCTGTTCAGCGAGGAGTCGCAGAAGGCCGCCCAGTTCATCCAGCTCGCCAACCAGCGCGACATCCCCCTGCTGTTCCTGCACAACACCACCGGCTACATGGTCGGCAGGGAGTACGAGCAGGGCGGCATCATCAAACACGGCGCGATGATGATCAACGCGGTGTCCAACTCCCGCGTCCCGCACCTGTCGGTCCTGATGGGCGCCTCCTACGGCGCCGGGCACTACGGCATGTGCGGGCGCGCCTACGACCCGCGGTTCCTGTTCGCCTGGCCCAGCGCCAAGTCGGCCGTCATGGGCCCCCAGCAGCTCGCCGGGGTGCTCTCGATCGTCGCCCGCCAGTCCGCGGCGGCCAAGGGCCACCCCTACGACGACGAGGCGGACGCGGCGCTGCGCGCGATGGTCGAGCAGCAGATCGAGTCCGAGTCCCTGCCCATGTTCCTCTCGGGACGCCTCTACGACGACGGCGTCATCGACCCGCGCGACACCCGCACCGTCCTCGGCCTGTGCCTGTCCGCCGTGCACACCGCGCCCTACGAGGGCGCGCGCGGCGGCTTCGGCGTCTTCCGGATGTGAGACGAATGATTACTTCTGTACTGGTCGCGAACCGGGGCGAGATCGCCTGCCGCGTCTTCCGCACCTGCCGCCGCCTGGGAATCCGCACGGTCGCCGTGCACTCCGACGCCGACACCGGCGCCCTGCACACCCGCGAGGCCGACACCGCCGTACGGCTCCCCGGCGCGGCCCCCGCCGACACCTATCTGCGCGGCGACCTGATCGTGAAGGCGGCCCTCGCCGCGGGCGCCGACGCCGTCCACCCCGGCTACGGCTTCCTCTCCGAGAACGCCGACTTCGCGCGGGCCGTCCTCGACGCCGGACTCACCTGGATCGGACCGCCTCCCGAGGCCATCGAGGCGATGGCGTCCAAGACCCGCGCCAAGCAGCTCCTCGGCATCGCGCCCCTGGCCGACGTCACCGAGGCCGACCTGCCGGTCCTGGTGAAGGCCGCGGCGGGCGGCGGCGGACGCGGCATGCGCGTCGTACGCCGCCTCGACGAACTGCCCGCCGCACTGGAGGGCGCCGCCGCCGAGGCCGCGAGCGCCTTCGGCGACGGCGAGGTGTTCGTCGAGCCGTACGTCGAGAACGGCCGCCACGTCGAGGTGCAGATCCTCGCCGACACCCACGGCACGGTCTGGGCCCTCGGCACCCGCGACTGCTCCCTCCAGCGCCGCCACCAGAAGGTGATCGAGGAGGCCCCGGCGCCCGGCCTGTCCGCCGAACTCGACGAGGAACTGCGCACGGTGGCCGTCCGCGCCGCCCGCTCGGTCGACTACGTCGGCGCCGGCACGGTCGAGTTCCTCGTCGCCGACGGACGGGCGCACTTCCTGGAGATGAACACCCGCCTCCAGGTCGAACACCCCGTCACCGAGGAGGTCTTCGGCCTCGACCTGGTCGCCGAGCAGCTCCGGGTCGCCGAGGGCGAGGCCCTCGCCCAGGACCCGCCCGCCCTAAGCGGCCACGCCGTCGAGGCCCGCCTCTACGCCGAGGACCCGGCCCGCGACTGGGCCCCGCAGACCGGCACCCTGCACCGCCTCACCGCGCCCGACGGCGTCCGCCTGGACACCGGGTACACCGACGGCGACGAGATCGGCGTCCACTACGACCCGATGCTCGCCAAGCTGATCGCCCACGCCCCCACCCGTGCCGAGGCGCTGCGCGCACTCGCCGGCGCCCTGGAACGCCTCACCCTGCACGGCCCCACCACCAACCGGGCCCTGCTCCTGGCCTCCCTGCGCCACGAGGAGTTCACCTCCGCCCGCATGGACACCGGGTTCTTCGACCGCCACCTCGCCGCCCTCGGCGGGCCGCCCGACCCCCTGGCCCCGCTGGCGGCGGCCCTCGCCGACGCCCACGGCCGCTCCCGCTTCGGCGGCGGCTGGCGCAACGTGCCCTCCCGGCCGCAGACCAAGAGCTACACGATGGCGGGCGAGGAGCACGAGGCCCACTACCGTCACACCCGCGACGGCCTCCAGACCGACGGAGCCCGCGTCGTACACGCCGACGCGAGCCTGGTCGTCCTCGAAGTGGACGGCGTGCAGCGCAAGTTCGAGGTCGCGCGGTACGGCGACGACGTGTACGTCAACGCCACCGCCCTGCGCGCCCTCCCCCGCTTCCCCGCCCCCGGCACCCAGCACGCCCCCGGCTCCCTCCTGGCCCCCATGCCGGGCACGGTCGTCCGCGTGGCGGAGGGCCTGGAAGTGGGCGCGACGGTCAAGGAGGGCGACCCCTTGATCTGGCTGGAAGCGATGAAGATGCAGCACCGCATCACGGCCCCGGCCACCGGAACACTGACGGCCCTGGAAGTGGCCCCAGGACAGCAGGTGACGGTCGGTCACCTGTTGGCGGTGGTCGAACCCGCCTAGGGGCGCGGGACCGTATCGATGTGCGGCTCCGCCGCGTGAGCGCGACCAGCCACCGACAACCCGGCAGCCCGAAGGAGCACAGTGACCACCCTCATCGAATCCGAAGAACACAAAGCCCTCCGCGCAGCCGTAGCCGCCCTGGGCAAACGCCACGGCCGCGACTACGACCGAGAGGCCCTCTGGGCCGAGGCGGCCAAACTCGGCTACCTCGGCGTCAACCTGCCGGAGGCGTACGGAGGCGGCGGCGAGGGCATCGCCGAACTCTCCATCGTCCTCGAAGAGCTCGGCGCGGCCGGCTGCCCCCTGCTCATGATGGTCGTCTCCCCGGCCATCTGCGGCACGGTCATCGCCCGCTTCGGCACCGAGGACCAGAAGCGCCAGTGGCTCCCCGGCCTCGCCGACGGGACCCGCACGATGGCCTTCGGCATCACCGAGCCCGACGCCGGCTCCAACAGCCACCGCATCACCACCACCGCCCGCCGGGACGGCACCGACTGGCTGCTCACCGGCCGGAAGGTCTTCATCTCCGGCGTCGACATCGCCGACGCCACCCTCATCGTCGGCCGTACGGAAGACGCCCGCACCGGCAGCCTCAAGCCCTGCCTGTTCATCGTCCCGCGCGACGCCGAGGGCTTCGGCCGGCGTGCGATCGACATGGAACTCGACGCCGTGGAGAAGCAGTTCGAACTCACCCTCGACGACGTACGGCTGCCCGCCGACGCGCTCGTCGGCGACGAGGACGCCGGTCTGCTCCAGCTCTTCGCCGGCCTCAACCCCGAGCGGATCATGACGGCCGCGTTCGCGATCGGCATGGGCCGCCACGCGCTCGCGCAGGCCCTCTCCTACGCCCGCGAACGCACCGTGTGGAAGGCGCCCATCGGCTCCCACCAGGCCATCGCCCACCCCCTCGCCCAGGCGCACATCGACCTCGAACTCGCCCGCCTGATGATGCAGAAGGCCGCCCACCTCTACGACGCCGGGGACGACGTCGGCGCCGGCGAGGCCGCCAACATGGCCAAGTACGCGGCCGGCGAGGCCTGTGTGAAGGCGGTCGACCAGGCCGTGCACACCCTCGGCGGAAACGGCCTCACCCGGGAATTCGGCCTCGCGCGATTGATAACCGCCTCCCGTGTGGCCCGTATTGCTCCGGTGAGCCGGGAGATGATTCTCAACTACGTCTCCCACCAGACCCTCGGTCTGCCCAAGTCGTACTGATCGGCCCCGTGTTCCGACCGGCACAGCGTTGTGCGAGGAGGCCCCATGTTCCGCAGCGAGTACGCAGACGTGACCCCCGTGGACCAGCCCATCCACGAGTTCGTCCTGGGCGGCGCCGCCGGGTTCGGCGACACACCCGCCCTGATCGACGGCACCGACGGCACCACCCTGACCTACGCCCAGGTGGACGCCTTCCACCGCAGGGTCGCCGCGGGCCTCGCCGAGGCCGGGCTGCGCAAGGGCGACGTCCTCGCCCTGCACAGCCCGAACACCGTGGCCTTCCCCACCGCCTTCTACGCCGCCACCCGCGCGGGCGCCTCGGTCACCACCGTGCACCCGCTCTCCACCCCCGAGGAGTTCGCCCGGCAGCTCGGCGACAGCGCGGCCCGCTGGATCGTCACCGTCTCGCCCCTGCTGGAGACCGCCCGGCGCGCCGCCGAACTCGCGGGCGGCGTCGAGGAGATCTTCGTCTGCGACAGCGCGCCCGGACACCGCTCGCTGATCGACCTGCTCGGCTCCACCGCCCCCGAACCCGAGATCGACATCGACCCGGCCGAGGACATCGCGGCCCTGCCGTACTCCTCGGGCACCACCGGGACCCCCAAGGGGGTGATGCTCACCCACCGGCAGATCGCCACCAACCTCGTCCAGCTCGACGCGGCCGTCACCGCCGGCCCCGGCGAACGCGTCCTCGCCGTCCTGCCCTTCTTCCACATCTACGGCCTGACCGCCCTGATGAACGCGCCCCTGCGCAAGGGCGCCACCGTCGTCGTCCTGCCCCGCTTCGACCTGGAGACCTTCCTCGCGGCCATCCAGAACCACCGCATCACCGCGCTGTACGTGGCCCCGCCGATCGTCCTCGCCCTCGCCAAGCACCCCGCGGTGGAGAACTACGACCTGTCGTCCCTGAAGTACCTCATCTGCTCCGCCGCCCCCCTCGACGCGGCGCTCGCCGCCGCCTGCTCCCGCCGTCTGAACCTGCCCCCGATCGGCCAGGCGTACGGCATGACCGAACTCTCCCCGGGCAGCCACGTCGTCCCCCTCGACGCCGTCGCCGAGGCGCCCCCCGGCACCGTCGGCAGGCTCATCGCGGGCACCGAGATGCGGATCGTCTCCCTCGACGACCCCGGCAAGGACCTCGGCACCGGCGAACCCGGCGAGATCCTCGTCCGCGGCCCCCAGGTGATGAAGGGCTACCTCGGCCGCCCCGAGGAGACCTCCGCGCTGATCGACCCCGACGGCTGGCTGCACACCGGGGACGTCGGCCATGTCGACGCCGACGGCTGGCTGTTCGTCGTCGACCGGGTCAAGGAACTCATCAAGTACAAGGGCTTCCAGGTGGCCCCCGCCGAACTGGAGGCCCTGCTGCTCACCCACCCGGGCATCGCCGACGCCGCCGTCATCGGCGTGTACGACGACAACGGCAACGAGATACCCCGCGCCTACGTCGTCCGCCAGCCCACGGCCGGCGAGCTCGGCGAGGGCGAGGTCATGATGCACGTCGCCGAGCGGGTCGCCCCCTACAAGCGGGTCCGCGAGGTCGTCTTCCTCGACGCCGTGCCCCGCGCCGCCTCCGGGAAGATCCTCCGCCGTGAACTGAGGGAGCGCGCGTGACCCTCATCGGCGGCGGCCTCGAACGCGGGGTGCGGACGCTCAGCCTGGACTCGCCGGACAACCGCAACGCCCTGTCGGCGGCCCTGGTCGGCGAACTCGCCGACGCGCTCGCCGACTGCGCCAAGGACCCCGGCGTCCGCGCCGTCCTGCTCACCCACACCGGCAACACCTTCAGCGCCGGCGCCGACCTGCGCGACCCGCCGCCCCCGGACGCGTTCGTCGCCCTGCTCCGGCAGATCGTCGAACTGCCCCGGCCGGTCGTCGCCCGCGTCACCGGACACGTCCGCGCCGGCGGCCTCGGCCTGCTCGCCGCCTGCGACATCGCCGCCGCCGCGCACACGGCGAGCTTCGCCTTCACCGAGGTACGCATCGGAGTGGCCCCCGCCGTCATCTCGCTGCCGCTGCTCCCGCGCACCGACCCCCGCGCCCTCGCCCGCTTCTACCTCACCGGCGAGCGCTTCGACGCCACCGAGGCGGCCCGCACCGGCCTGGTCACGGCCGCGGGCGAGGACGTGGACGCCGTCCTCGCACCCGTCCTCGACGGGCTCAGGCGCTCCGCCCCCGAGGCCCTGGCCGAGACGAAGCGGCTGCTCACGGCTAGGGTGCTGGAGTCATTCGACCGGGACGCGGCCGACCTCACCGCGCTCTCGGCCCGGCTGTTCTCCGCCCCGCAGGCCAGGGAGGGGATGACGGCCTTCCTGGAGCGACGGGATCCCTCATGGGTGGTGTGAGTACCGCGGAACGCGACCGCGTGCCCAAGCAGGACCGCAGCCGGGCCACCCGGCAGCGGCTGCTGGAGGCCGCCGTGGCCTGCCTCGCCGAACACGGCTGGGCGGGCTCCACGGTGTCCGTCGTCGCCGAACGGGCCGGCGTCTCCCGGGGCGCCGCCCAGCACCACTTCCCCACCCGGGAGGACCTGTTCACGGCCGCCGTCGAATACGTCGCCGAGGAACGCTCCACCGCCCTGCGGGACCTCTTCCCGCAGGGCCCGGGGCAGGACCGGCGGGCCGTCGTCGCCGCCCTCGTCGACCTCTACACCGGGCCCCTCTTCCGCGCCGCCCTGCACCTGTGGGTCGCCGCCTCCAACGAGGAACAGCTCCGCCCGCAGGTCACCGAGCTGGAGGCCCGCGTGGGGCGCGAGACGCACCGGATCGCCGTCGAGCTGCTCGGCGCCGACGAGTCCGCGCCGGGGGCCCGGGAGAGCGTGCAGGGACTGCTCGACATGGCCCGCGGGCTCGGCCTCGCCAACCTGCTCACCGACGACCGGGCCCGCCGCGAGCGGGTCGTCGCCCAGTGGGCCGCCCTGCTCGACACCACCCTCGGCACCAGGGACTGAGCGCCCGGCGCCCGCGTTCAAGGGCTGAGCCGCTCCACCCGCCAGCTCCCGTCCGGCCGGGTCACGTACCGCAGCCGGTCGTGCAGCCGGTTCTCCCGGCCCTGCCAGAACTCCACCGACTGCGGCGCCACCCGGAAACCGCCCCAGTGCGGCGGCACCGGAACCTGCTCGCCCTGCGGATACCGGGCCGACAGCTCCGCGTACGAGGCGTCCAGCTCGGCCCGGGTGGGCACCACCTGCGACTGGGCGCTGGCCCACGCCCCCAGCTGGGAGCCGTGCGGGCGGGTCCGGAAGTACGCGGCCGTCTCGTCCCGGCCGGTGCGCCGCGCCACGCCCCGCACGATGACCTGCCGGGCCATCGGATGCCACGGGAACAGCAGCGAGACGTAAGGGTTCTCCGCCAGATCACGGGCCTTTTGCGAGTCGTAGTTCGTGTAGAACACAAAACCCTGCTCGTCGAACTGCTTCAGCAGCACGGTGCGCGAGCTGGGACGGCCCTCCGCGTCGGCGGTGGACACGACCATGGCGTTCGGCTCGAAGAGATGCGCCTCGCTCGCGGCCTGCTTGAACCAGCGCGCGAACTGCTCCAGCGGCGTGGCCGCCAGCTCGTCCTCGGCGAGGCCCGCGGCCCGGTACTGCTTGCGCATCGCGGCGGGATCCGGCGATACGGCGTCTCGGTCGGTCACGCCGTCATCTTGCCCCATCCACGCCGCCCGCCCGGCACGGTGTCCTTCGTCACTGCGTGGCACTCAGTGCCGCAACCCCTCCCTAAGAGTGGCACTCAGGGCTATCGTTGAGATGGCGTCGCAGTTGGGTGACCGCCCGCCGCACGGGGCATCACAGGGATACCGCACAGGACCGCGAGCCTCCGGAGCCGGGACCGCGGATCCACCGGGCACAGAGCCGTTTCCCGCCGTACCGGTCACGGTCCGCACCATCGCCCCCACAACACCATCCGTCGCACACATCACGAGGGAGCCGCCTGATGTCCGACTTCGTACCCGGACTCGAAGGAGTCGTCGCGTTCGAGACGGAGATCGCCGAACCCGACAAGGAGGGCGGCGCGCTCAGGTACCGCGGCGTCGACATCGAGGACCTCGTCGGTCACGTCTCGTTCGGCAACGTCTGGGGCCTGCTCGTCGACGGGGCCTTCAACCCCGGCCTGCCGCCCGCCGAACCCTTCCCCATCCCGGTCCACTCCGGCGACATCCGCGTCGACGTGCAGTCCGCGCTGGCCATGCTGGCACCGGTCTGGGGCCTCAAACCCCTCCTCGACATCGATGCCGAGACGGCCCGCGACGACCTCGCCCGCGCCGCGGTCATGGCCCTGTCCTACGTCGCCCAGTCCGCGCGCGGCCAGGGCCTGCCGATGGTGCCCCAGCGGGAGATCGACAAGGCGCAGTCCGTCGTCGAACGCTTCATGATCCGCTGGCGCGGCGAGCCGGACCCCAAGCACGTCGCGGCCGTCGACGCCTACTGGACCTCCGCCGCCGAGCACGGCATGAACGCCTCCACCTTCACCGCCCGCGTCATCGCCTCCACCGGCGCCGACGTGGCCGCCGCCCTCTCCGGCGCCGTCGGCGCGATGTCCGGCCCCCTGCACGGCGGCGCCCCCTCCCGCGTGCTGTACATGATCGAGGAGATCGAGCGCACCGGCGACGCCGAGGCGTACGTGAAGCAGGCCCTCGACAAGGGCGAACGCCTGATGGGCTTCGGACACCGGGTGTACCGCGCCGAGGACCCCCGCGCCCGTGTGCTGCGCCGCACCGCCCGCGAACTGGGCGCGCCCCGCTTCGAGGTCGCCGAGGCGCTGGAGAAGGCCGCGCTGGCCGAACTGCACGCCCGCCGCCCCGACCGGGTGCTCGCCACCAACGTGGAGTTCTGGGCGGCGATCGTCCTGGACTTCGCCGAGGTCCCCGCCCACATGTTCACCTCGATGTTCACCTGCGCCCGCACCGCCGGCTGGTCGGCGCA
This sequence comes from Streptomyces sp. NPDC000983, assembly GCF_040299205.1. Lineage (NCBI taxonomy): Bacteria > Bacillati > Actinomycetota > Actinomycetes > Kitasatosporales > Streptomycetaceae > Streptomyces > Streptomyces sp. NPDC000983. Next base: position 196,614 of record NZ_JBEPBM010000011.1, read on the forward strand.
CATCCTGGAGCAGAAGCGCACCGGACGCCTGGTCCGCCCCTCCGCCCGCTACACCGGCCCCGGCACCCGCGACCCCCGCGAGATCGAGGGCTACGGCGACATCGCCGGCTGAGCCGGACGAGGGCGCCCCCGCCGGGGGCGCCCCGCACGTCACGCGGGCGTCAGCAGCCCCGGGTGATGCCGCTCCGCGACCAGCGGATGCGCCCGCAGCTTGCCCTTCAGCTCGTTGAAGCCGTACTCGGCGAAGAGCGGATTGCCCGGGTCCGCGCTCACGCCCGGCGCCGCGGACGCGTACGGGAACGGCACCGGCTCCACCCGCGCGTCCAGGCTCGGGTTGTAGAAGAACGGCACCGAGAAGCGCTCGGTCGCCCCGGGCGGCGACACCACCCGGTGGTTGGTGGCGACCAGGTAGCCGTCGGTCGCCACCTCCAGCAGCTCCCCGAGATTGACGACGAAGGCGCCGGGCACGGGCGGCACGTCATGGAACAGCCCGTCCGCCCGCTGCACCTGGAGCCCGCCCACCCGGTCCTGGAGGAGCAGCGTCAGGAACCCGTAGTCCTTGTGGGCGCCGACCCCCTGGTCGCCGCCGTCCCCGGCGCTGCCCGGGTACCGGACGAGCTTGAGGTGCGGATGGGCCCGGTCGCCGAAGACCGGGTCGTAGAAGTCGGGGGGCGCCCCGATGGCGGTGAGCAGTTCGCGCAGCAGCCGCTGGGCGACCCCGCTGAGCAGGTCGATCCACTCCAGCGCGGCCGCGCGCAGCTCGGGAAGGGCGGCCGGCCACTGGTTGGGGCCCTGGAGCCACCAGTAGGCGGGCTCGCCGGGACCGGGGACCCGGGCGGGCCGCTCCGCGCCTATGTCCAGCTGGTCCCGCCAGTCCCGGGCGCCGCCGGTGCGCTCGTCGCCGGTGCGGGTGTAGCCGCGGAAGTGGGGCGAGCCGACGTTGTCGAGCGCCAGCCGCTCGGCCTCGGGCAGCGCGAAGAACTTCCGCATGGCGGACAGGAGCCGCTCGGTCTCCTCGGCACCGACACCGTGCCCGACGAGCTGGAAGAACCCCACGTCATGGGCGGCGCTGTGCAGCCGCGCGTGCAGATCGGGGGCGGAGAGATCGATGATCGGAAGCTGCATGGGACGTCCTGGGCAGGAAAGGGACGGGGGCGCTGGGTTCAGAGGAAGCGCCGACAGCCCATGCTCGTGACGCGGAGGAAGTCCACGTGGCGACGTCGAACGAGCGAGATCATGCGGCCAGGATACTGGGGACCGCAACATTTCCGGATGGCGCACGTCACACCCGGAATTCCTCCCGCAACGCAGACGACCCGCGAGCTCGGGTCCTCCGCCGGGGCGGAAGGGCCGGCCGGACGTACCGGCGAGCTCGCGGGTCGGGTGACTGCTGGGATTGGGCCGGCTGCACACGCTGTCGCGTGCCGGTCCGGCACCGCACTGAGTGGGATGACGGGCCGCTAGCCCGCAGCCACCTCGTACGTCCGGGTGTCAATCATGAACCCGATCACCTCCTTTCCTACGTGGGTCACACCTTAGAAACCGTGCGACGCGCCTTCAACCGCTTTTTCCGCGCCGGCCGTCAGCAGCTTCTGACATGCGGTTCTGTGATTGAGGTGTACGCGTCGGGGGGAGACCCAGGGTGTGGATGATCTTCGTGTCGTGCCGGTGGACGGTGACCGCATGCGGGAGCAGTGGCGGTACGTCCACAACGTCGTCGTGCCGCCCGACGAGCTGAGCGCCGACGAGGTGCGGGAGCGCGTCGGGCGGCACCGGCTGGAGAACGTCTACCTCGGGGACGTGCTCGTGGGGTGCTCCACCGTGCGGCCGCCGGACGGGGAGCGGGGCGTGGCGACGGTGATCGCGCGCGTGCTGCCCGAGTACCGGGGGCGCGGGGTCGGGGCGGCGCTGTACGAGCACTGTCTGGCGCAGGCGCTCGGGCTGGGCGCGAAGGAGGTGCGCACGGTCGTGCTCGCCGCCAACGCCGACGGGGTGCGGTTCGCCGGAAAACGTGGGTTCGTGGAGGTGGAGCGGTACGTGCCGCCCGAGGACGAGACCGAGGTCTGGCTCACGCTCAGACTTGAGTCATGAGTGGTACGACGTCGTCGGCGCGCAACGATTCCCTCAATCTTGCGGGAACCCGCTGTGTGCTGCGTCACGTTCGAGTTGAATGATTGTTAGTGGGCGAACCGCCGCACCGTATGTGTGCGGACGCGGCTTGGCAGGGGGTCCAGGTGAGTGCTTCCCGGCGTAGTGGGACCACCGACGAGCTGGGGCCGGACGAACCCGAGCGGGCCGGTCCCGAGGGCTCGGGCGGTTCCGATCTGCTCGCCGCGCTGCTGGACGGCATGGACGCGGCCCTGTGCGCCTTCGACGCCGACGGCGCCGTCACCCACTGGAACCGTGAGGCCGAGCGGATCCTCGGCTGGAGTGCGGCCGAGGCCGTGGGGCGGCCGGGGTTCGCCGGGTGGGCCGTGCGCAGCGCCGACGCCGAGGAGGTCGAGGAGCGGCTGATGTCCGCCATGGACGCCCCCGGACGTCAGGTGCACGAGTTCGCGCTGCTGACCAAGGACGGCGGCCGGGTACTGGTGCGGACCCAGTCCGCCGCGGTGCGCGGACCCGACGGCAAGCCCGCGGGTGTGTACTGCGCTTTCAGCGAGGTGCACGCGCAGATCGACCTGGAGCGTTCCATCGCGCTCAGCGAGGCCCTCTTCGAGGACGCCTCCTGGGGGGTCGTGCTGGTCGACGCCGACCTGCGCCCCGCCGTCGTCAACGCGCACGCCGCCCGGTCCCTGGGCATCGGCCGTACGTCCGTGCTGGGCCGCCCGCTGGGGGAGCTGCTCGCGCAGGGGGTGGAGGAGCTGGAGGCGGCGCTCACCCATGTCCTCGCGGAGGGCGCTCCCCCCGCGCCCGCCGAGATCTGGGTGAGTGTGCGCGCCGCTGAGGGCGAGCAGCGGCGCTGCTGGCGCTGCGGGTTCGTGCGGCTGGCCTCCCCGCTCGCGGAGGAGCCGGTGCCGCTCGGGGTGGGCTGGCTCTTCCAGGACGTGACGGAGGCCAAGCAGGCCGAGCAGGAGGCGGCGCTGCTGCGGTTCCGGAGCAATCAGATGCACCGGGCCGCCCGGGCCGCCGCGGAGTGCGAGGACCCGGAGGAGGCGGCCACCGTGCATCTGGACTTCGCGCTCGCCGGATTCGCCGACCACGCCCTGGTCGACCGGGTCGCGGGCGGCCCGCTGAGCGACGCGGACGCGGCCGGCCCGGTCCGCCTGGTCCGGACCGCCGTCACGCCCTCCGGTCCGCCCGGCCCGAGCCTGCCCACCGGCGCGGCCGGCCTGCCCGTGCGCTATCCGGAGGGGCACCCGGCGCTCCAGTGCGTGGCCCGGGCCGGTTCGGTGCGGGCCGGTGTCGGCACGGTGCCGCCGGAGCAGGCGCGGATCTGGGCGCAGGCCCGCCAGTGGCCGTCGGACTCGGTGCACGCGCTGTGCGCGGTGCTGCGCAGCCGGGGCCGGACGCTGGGGGTCGTGACGTTCCTGCGGGGCGGCGGCCGGAACGCCTTCGAGCGTTCCGACACGGTGTACGCGGAGGACGTGGCCGCGCGGATCGCGGCGGCCCTGGACCTGGCGGGGTCCGCCTAGGGCGTGTTTCGAAAGTCCCGTCGTCCGCCCGAAGGGGGGGCAGGCGGGACTTTCGAAACACGCCCTAGAGCCTGCGTCAGCGCTGGTAGAAGATCCGGTCGCCGTACTCGTCCATGACCTTGCCGTTCCACTCGTGGCCGCCGTCCACGTTGCCCGAGCGCAGCAGCGGCGGCTCGATGCCCCGGTCGGCGAGCGCGCCCGCGGCGGTGGCCAGTACGGCCTGGAGCAGCGCGGAGGTGACGACGGTGGAGGCGGGCGCGAACGGCGCGGGGACGGTGTCCAGGGTCAGTTCGGCGTCCCCGACGGCGATCCTGGAGTCAAGGACCACATCGCAGTGGTCCTTGAGGTAGGTGCCGGAGACATGCCGTGACGTGGTCTCGGAGGCGTACGCCACGGATGTCACGCCGATGACCTTGATGCCGCGCTCGCGGGCGGTCATGGCCATCTCCACGGGCAGCGCGTTGCGCCCGGACAGCGAGATGATGATCAGGACGTCGCCCGCGCGCAGGGGCGAGGTGTCCAGGACCACGGTGGCGAGTCCGTCGACCCGCTCCAGGGCGGAGCCCAGGGTCGCGGGCATCACGTCGACGCCGACGACGCCCGGCACGGTGAGCAGGTTCATCAGCGCGAGGCCGCCCGCGCGGTAGACGACGTCCTGGGCGGCCAGCGAGGAGTGCCCGGCGCCGAAGGCGAAGAGCCGACCGCCGTTCTCGACGGTGTCGGCGAGGAGTTCGCCGGCCGCCTCGATGTTCTCGCCCTCCTCGTCGCGGACCGTCCTGAGGAGCCCGATCGCTGCGTCGAAGAACTGGCCGGCCAGCTTGCTCTCGCTCATGCGCGGGTCCCCTTTGCCGTGCGGATGGCGTTGGCGGTGGTGATCTGTGTCGCGGATCACGGTGCGGTCTGGACCACTGTGGTGTCAATACGGCGGTGGGGTGGGTCGGAGGGCGCCGGACGGGGCGGAGGGGGCCCGGCGGGCGCGGGCGGGGGAGCGGCGTGCGGAGCCGTCCGCACGGGCGAAACCCGTTGGTTTCAACGGCGCGGCACGGTTGTCAGCGCTATGCGTCAGAATTGAGGCCAGGGCCAGCGCACGCGCCGCGAAGCTGTCGCGCTTCCGGCATCTCATCGAGGGGCACGTATGTCCGGACTGATCGACACCACGGAGATGTATCTCCGCACCATCCTCGAACTGGAAGAGGAAGGGGTGGTCCCGATGCGTGCCCGGATCGCCGAGCGACTCGACCAGAGCGGGCCCACGGTCAGCCAGACGGTGGCCAGGATGGAGCGGGACGGCCTGGTGTCCGTCGCCTCCGACCGGCATCTGGAGCTGACCGACGAGGGCCGCCGCCTGGCCACCCGGGTGATGCGCAAGCACCGGCTCGCCGAGTGTCTGCTGGTCGACGTGATCGGCCTGGAGTGGGAGCAGGTGCACGCCGAGGCCTGCCGCTGGGAGCACGTGATGAGCGAGGCCGTGGAGCGCCGCGTCCTGGAGCTGCTGCGGCACCCGACCGAGTCGCCCTACGGCAACCCGATCCCGGGTCTGGAGGAGCTGGGCGAGAAGGACGGCGCCGACCCGTTCCTCGACGAGGGCATGGTGTCGCTGGCCGACCTGGACCCGGGCTCCGAGGGCAAGACCGTGGTGGTGCGCCGGATCGGGGAGCCGATCCAGACGGACGCCCAGTTGATGTACACGCTGCGCCGGGCGGGTGTACAGCCCGGTTCCGTGGTCAGCGTGACGGAGTCGGCCGGCGGGGTGCTGGTGGGCAGCGGCGGGGAGGCGGCCGAGCTGGAGTCCGAGGTCGCCTCGCATGTCTTCGTCGCCAAGCGCTGAGTTTGCCCGGCAGTCCGCGCGGGGTAACTCCTGCTGTTGCAGGGGTAGTTGAGGCGACCGGCGCGAACTCGTCGAATACGGGGGCCAGTCCGTCGAATCGCAGCGCTCCGGCGCTTCGCGTGCGAGGCTGTCGCGTGGGGCATATGACCTGAGGGGGCGGAGAGATGCGCCGCAGACGTGTGGAGGGCCCCGGCGCCTTACGGCGCCGGGGCCTGTCCTCCCCAGTGCTGACCCGGAGCCCCGAGCTCCCAGGGTCATTCCCCTCGGACCGTCATCCCCGAGCGGTCCGCCTCCCGTTGAAGATCTCCCCTCGGGCGCAGCGGTCAATCCTTGAGGGAGGTCACTCGAACGAGGGGTGTTGTCGGGCAAGAGAGCGTTTTCGAATAGGGGTTCGATAATCTGCGGGTGATGTGGCACGCACGATGTGCGCTGGAGAGAACGACACGCACGTCGCGCGGGACACACGGACCACTCACACCACGCGAGGCTCGCGTGACCGACGCAACGGCAACGGCAGGCGGAGCTAGGGGGGTGCCACCTATGGCACGGCGCATCGACGTGACCGGGACGGACGGGGTACGCCTCGCGGCCTGGGAGTTCGGCGACCCGCCCAAGACCGACCGGACGGCCTCCGAGGGCGAGCCCGGCCACGGCGTGCTGTTACTGCACGGGCTGATGGGCCGCGCCTCGCACTGGGCCGCCACCGCGCGCTGGCTCTCCGAGCGGCACCGCGCGGTCGCGCTGGACCAGCGCGGACACGGCCGCAGCGGCAAGCCGGCCGAGGCCGCGTTCACGCGCGAGGCGTACGTGGAGGACGCGGAGGCCGCGCTGGAGCAGCTCGGTCTCGCACCGGCCGTGCTGATCGGGCACGCGATGGGCGCCCTGACCGCCTGGCAGCTCGCCGCGAAACGCCCCGACCTGGTCAGCGGCGTGATCATCTGCGACATGCGGGCCTCCGCGCTCGGCGCGGCCTCCCAGCGGGAGTGGGCGGACTGGTTCAAGTCCTGGCCCCTGCCCTTCGCGACCCTCGCCGACGTCCGCAAGTGGTTCGGCGAGGACGACCCCTGGGTGGAGCGGCCCAACCCCGCGCGCGGCGAGTTCTACGCCGAGGTCATGCAGGAGGGCGAGGACGGCTGGCGGCCGGTCTTCGAGCCCGAGCAGATGCTGCGCTCCCGGGAGACCTGGGTGTACGACGCGCACTGGGAGGAGCTGACCCAGGTCCGCTGCCCGGCGCTGGTCGTGCGCGGCCTGGACGGCGAGCTGGGCCGGGCCGAGGCGCAGGAGATGGTGCGGGTGCTGCCCAGCGGGGAGTACGCCGAGGTCGCCGACGCCGGGCACCTGGTCCACTACGACCAGCCGGAGGCCTGGCGGGCCGCCGTGGAGCCCTTCCTGGACGCCGTACGGGCCCGCTGACGGGCCGCGCGGCCCTCCGGCGCGCGCCGGGGCCCGGAGGGCGTCCTCAGCCCCGGCTCACCGCCGTGAGGATCTCCGGCAGGCGCTCCGCGGTCCGCGGGGCCGCCAGCCGCAGGCCCAGGAACGTGATCCCGGCCCCGTAGGCCGCCCCGACCGGCAGCAGCAGCGGCGCCCAGTCCTCGCCGTCCGCCGAGATGTTCACCCAGATCGTCAGCGCGATGAAGGGGGCGCACAGCAGCGCCGCCGCGACCATGCCGCCGAAGATGGAGATCCAGGCCAGCCCCGCCTGCCCGGGCGCCACGTTCTTGTAGCCCTCCTGCGGGATGGAGTACGGGAAGCGGGCCGAGGTCCAGGCGCCCGTCGCCAGCATCGCGCCGAGCAGCGCGAAGGAGAGCCCCAGCGCCTCCGGCAGCCGGGCCCAGTCGCCGAGCAGCGCCGCCGTCACGACGGTCACCAGCGTCGCGTACGGCAGGGTGATCACCAGCAGGGCCAGTGCGCGGGCGCGCAGTTCGACGTAGGCGTCCCGGGCGGTGGCGATCGTCGTCGCGACCATCCAGAACGCCGAGGTGTCCTGGCCGAACTGGTTGTACATCAGGATCCCGAGCATCCCGGCCGCGAAACAGGCGAAGTAGATCGACCCGGTGCCCTGGACGGCGTTGAAGACCGGCACGATCAGCCCGATGGCCAGCGAGGTCACCCAGGCGGCCTTGGTCTTCGGATCCCGCCAGACGTAGCGCAGGGCGCGTTCCACGACCGTGCCGGTGCGTCCGCCCGGCAGCAGCCGGCCCAGGCCCGTGGAGCCCCGTACGGCGGTGTCCGCCGCCGGCTGGAGGGTCGAGCCGTCGGGCTCGGTCATCAGCCGGGTCAGATGCCGCGACCACACCGCCACCAGCCCCGCCAACGCGAGCGCCGTGAGCGCCAGTTGCAGCACCGCCACCCCGTAGGCGCCCTCGCCGGCCGCGTCCGCCGCGCCGATCGCCGACGCGGGCGGCACCCAGCGCAGCACGTCCGCGGCCGGGTCGAGCTGTCCCAGCCCGGACGAACCGAGCCGCTGCGCGCCGAAGTTGACGACCTGCGCGCCGACCGCGATGACCAGACCGCTCAGCACCGCCAGATCACGGCCCTTGCGGCTGGTCAGCAGCCGGGTGTTGGCGGTGGCCACGGTCCGCGCGAGGGCCACGCACACCAGCAGCGCCAGGACCGCGCCGACGACGCCCACCGCGAAGGCCGCGGCGCCGTCCGCCACCGCGATCACGGAGCCGGCCAGCAGACAGAGCGTGAACAGCGGCCCGATCCCGACCAGCGAGGCGGCCAGCAGGGCGCGCACCAGGGGGCGGGGCCGCAGCGGCAGCATCACCAGACGGGTCGGGTCGAGGGTCTCGTCGCCGCCGGGGAAGAACAGCGGCATCACCGCCCAGCCGAGCGCCAGCACCGCCACCAGCAGCACCGCCACCGACGCGGCGTGGGCGTGCCCGCGCAGCGCGATCAGCCCGATCAGCTGCGACGCGGCGAACAGCAGCGTGAAGACGGCCGAGGCGACGTACGCGGCCCGGCGCCCCGTCGACTGGCGCAGCCCGTTGCGCAGCAGCGACAGCTTGAGCCGGACGAGTACCGCCGTGACCGAAGGGGCCGGGGTGACCGGTGCGGCCGGTGCGGCGGTGGGCGCGCTCACCGGGCCCCGCCGCCCAGCCAGTCCAGGCGTGCCCCGGCGTCCCGCTCGTGCGCCCCCACCAGCTCCAGGAACGCCTGCTGGAGGGAGGGCGCCCCGCCGCGGACCTCGGCGAGGGTGCCGTGCGCCCTGATCCGGCCCGCCGCCATCACGGCCACCCAGTCGCACAGCGACTCGACCAGCTCCATGACGTGGGAGGAGAAGACGACCGTGGCGCCCGAGGCGGTGTAGCGCTCCAGCACGCCCCGGATGGTCTGCGCGGAGACCGGGTCGACACCCTCGAACGGCTCGTCGAGGAAGAGCACTTCGGGGTTGTGGAGGAGGGCGGCGGCGAGCCCGATCTTCTTGCGCATGCCGGTCGAGTAGTCGACGACGAGCTTGTGCTGGGCGCCGGACAGGTCCAGCACGTCGAGCAGCTGGCCGGCCCGTTTGTCGACCTCGGCGCCGGGCAGGCCGCGCAACCGGCCGGAGTAGGCGAGCAGTTCACGCCCCGACAGCCGCTCGAAGAGCCGCAGCCCTTCCGGCAGCACCCCGATCCGGGCCTTCACCGCCACCGGGTCGCGCCACACGTCGTGCCCGACGACCTCGACGGAGCCCTGATCGGGCCGGAGCAACCCGGTGATCATGGAGAGTGTGGTGGTCTTCCCGGCGCCGTTCGGCCCGACCAGCCCGATGAACTTCCCGGCGGGCAGCTCCAGATCGATCCCGGCCACGGCGATCTGCTGCCCGAACCGCTTCCAGAGCCCACGTACACACACGGCCGACGTCATGGTTGCCAACCTAAGGGGCGGGAGGCCGCGCAGACATGCGTCAGCGCCGCGCGAGGCGCGGCCGTCCCGCCCGGCGACCGCTACCGGTCCCGGCCGCAGGCGTAGGCGAGGGGCGAGATCAGTTCCTCCGCGTCCGGCAGCCAGCGGTTCGCGGGGGTCGGACGGCAGGCCCACTGGACGGCGCCCCGGGAGCCGAACCGGGTGGGCGGGGCGGCCACCCAGCCGCCCTCGCCGAGCGCGTGGAGGTCGAGGGAGGACGGGGTCCAGCCCAGCTTGCGCACCAGATCGGGCACCTTCACCGAGGCGCCCGGCAGCACGAAGAAGTGCATCCGGCGGTCCGGGGTCAGCGTCACCGGGCCGAGCGTCAGCTCCATGCGCTCCATCCGGGCCAGGGCGAGGAAGCCGGCCGTCTCCGCGACGGAGATCGCGTCGAACGTGCGCCCGGTGGGCAGCAGGATCGAGGAGAGCGGCTGCTTCGACCACATGCGGCGGGCCACCGTCGCGCTGCCGGTCGCCTGGGTCGCCCAGTCGTCGCGCGCCGGATGCGCCCCGGGCGCCTCGCAGGCGGCGTCGCCGCACGAGCAGCGCTGTGTCCCGTCGACGGCTTCCAGCCAGGTGCCGGGGAACACGTCCCAGTGGCGCTCCTCGGCGTACCGAACGGCGGTCTCCAGCAGCGATTCCCCCCGCTGCTCGGGAATCTGGGCGGCGGCGGTGCTCGCGATCGTCTCTTCCACGCACATCACAACTCCCGCACCCACCTCGGGTTACGCCTGTAACGCGCGCGGGGGAGGAGCATCGATTCCGCAACTGGGGCGCATGGGTGCACGGGTGGGGGCGCGCGGGAGGATCTGCCGCCGGACCGGGTAGCCAGGAGTGGGGCCGGCTTCCACCGTTACCCCGGCAATCCTCGCATGTCTCGCATTGTCGGTATGTCCGCGGGGCATTGATCTTCACGGCCGGATCCGTCCGGTACGAAGACCAGTCAACTCGGTGCGTGGGCAGGCACCGCAGCCACAGGGGGTACGCCATGGCCGCAAGGCCTCTCGTCGCACGACAGCCGAACGAACGGCTGCAGGCGCTCATCCAGGAGGCGGGCTGCTCGAACGCGGGGCTCGCCCGCCGGGTCAACATGTGCGGTGCCGAGCACGGCCTCGACCTGCGTTACGACAAGACGTCCGTGGCCCGCTGGCTGCGGGGACAGCAGCCGCGCGGGCGCGCGCCGGCGATCATCGCGGAGGCCCTGGGCCGCAAGCTCGGCCGTACGGTCACGATCGACGAGATCGGCATGGCCAACGGCAAGAACCTGGCCTCCGGCGTGGGGCTGCAGTTCTCGCCGACGGTCCTGGGCGCCATCGAGCAGGTGTGTGAGCTGTGGCGCAGTGACGTGGGCCGCCGGGACTTCCTGTCCGGCTCGTCCGTCGCCGCGTCCGCGCTGGTGGAGCCCAGCCGGGACTGGCTGATCTCCGCGCCCGACTCCCAGGTCGCCCGGGCCGCGGGCCCGCGCGTCGGCCCGTCCGACGTGGCCGCCGTGAAGGCGATGACCCAGGCGCTGGTCGACCTCGACCACCGGCACGGCAGCGGGCATGTGCGGCCGGTCGTCGTGCACTACCTCAACAGCGTCGTCTCGGGGCTGCTGGCCGGGTCCTACCGGGAGGCGGTGGGGCGCGACCTGTTCGCCGCGGTCGCCCGGCTGACCGAACTGGCCGGCTACATGGCCGTCGACACCGGCCAGCCCGGCCTCGCCCAGCGGTACTACATCCAGGCCCTGCGGCTCGCCCAGGCGGCCGGGGACCGCGGCTACGGCGGCTACGTCCTGGCCGCGTCCATGAGCCATCTCGCCGCGCAGCTCGGAAACCCGCGTGAGATCGCCCAGTTGGCGCGGGCGGCGCAGGAGGGGGCGCGCGGCCGGGTCACCCCGCGCGCGGAGGCGATGTTCCACGCGGCGGAGGCCCGCGGGCACGCGCTGATGGGCGACGTACGGGCGGCGCAGCTGTCTTCCGGGCGTGCGGTGAGCGCGCTGGAGGCGGCGGATCCGGCCTCCGGGGACGACCCGGCGTGGATCGCCCACTTCGACGAGGCCTATCTCGCCGACGAGTTGGCGCACTGCCACCGCGACCTCGGGCAGGCCGAGGCGGCGGCGCGGAGCGCCGAGGAGTGCCTCGCGCGGCTGCCGGAGACCAAGGCCCGGCGGCGGGCGATCGGTTATGTGCTCCTCGCCACGGCCCAGGTGCAGCAGCGGGAGATCGAACAGGCCTGCCACACCGGGCTGAAGGCGGTGGAACTCCTGGAGACCCTGCGCTCCAACCGGGGCGCCGAGTACCTGGAGGACTTCCAGCAACGGCTGGAGCCGTACCGGGAGGAGCCCGTGGTAAGGGAGTTCGGGGCGCGGCTGGATCTCCAGGCGGCGGCGTGAAAGAACCGGCCGCCGGGACGTGAACACGGAGGAAACGCAGGTACCGCGGGGGAGAGGGGAGTGGAGCGGGGTTCGGGGGGCCGTTCTGTAACGGCGGTCACAGGGACGGGCGTCACGGCCTGAGCTGCGTGGCACGCGGCTCGGGGAACCCGGTAGCGTGAGCCGACGATTCCGAAGGTCCCCCATTCGTAGGAGTCCCGGTGACGCAGAGCGGACAGGGCGAGGAGCCCTCGGCGCGACCCGCGCGCGAAGGCATCGTGCTGCCCTCGGACGGAGGCGAGCCGCTGCTCCCGGGCATGACGGGTCCCGTCGGTCCGCGGGCCGCGGCCCGCCCGGCCCAGCCGCCCACCCCGGCCGCCCCGCAGGGCGGCCAGTCCTGGAACGGCTCCTGGGGCCCCGAGCAGCAGCACCAGCAGCAGCCGGCGGCGCCCACCGCCGGACAGGGCTGGTCGGCCCGGCCCGCCCAGCCTCAGCCCGCCCGGACCTGGGGGGAGCCGGAGCAGCCCGCCGCCGCGTGGGGCACCCCGGACGGCGCGCCGCAGCCCGCGTCCCAGCCGCTCCCGCCGGAGGGCGCCCCGGCGCCGTCGTACGGCACCCCGTCCCCGGACTACGGCACGCAGGGCTACGGCACCCAGGGCTACGGCACCCAGGGCGCGGCGTTCCCGCCCGCCGCTCCCTACGGCGCGGAGGGTGCCACCCAGTACATCCAGCCGGTGACGGACCTGCCGGGCGCGGACGGCGCCACGCAGTACATACCGCCGGTCGTGGACGACGGCGCGACCCAGTACATACCGCCGGTCGGCGGCGGGGCGCTGCCGCCGGAGATCACCCCCGAGGCGCCCGGCGAGAGCACCACGGTGCTGGGCCGGGTCCGGCCGCACGCGGCTCCGGCCGCGGACGCCGAGGCCACGCAGTACATCCCGCCGGTGCCCGCGGGCTCCGGCGAGCGGCAGCCGCCCGCGGAGTTCGACAACCTCTTCCGCAGCGAGCCGGGCGGTGAGTCGCCCGCCGGCTCCACCCAGCAGCTCCCGCGCTTCCAGCAGCCCCAGCCGCAGCCGCAGTCCCACGGCGGCCGGCAGCAGCCCCCGTTCATCCCCCGGCGCGAGACGCACGAGGACGAGCCCCGGCGCTCGGGCGGCCGCACCGGTTCCAAGGTGCCGCTCTTCGCGGCCGTCGGCGTCGGCATCGCCGTCCTCGGCATCGGCGCGGGCGCGCTGCTCGCGGGCGGCGGCGGGGACGAGGGCGACGACAACAAGCCCGTCGCCGCGACCGCCCCGGCGAGCGAGTCGGCCTCCCCCTCCGCCTCGCCGTCCGCCGACCCGGCGAAGGCGCAGGCCGTGGAGCTGGACAAGCTGCTCGCGGTGAGCGGCGACAGCCGGACCATGGTCATCAACGCGGTGGCCGACGTGCGGGCCTGCAACAACCTCGACCAGGCGGCCAAGGACCTCAGGGACGCGGCCAAGCAGCGCAACGACCTGGTGACCAAGTTGTCCGGGCTGTCGGTGGACCAGCTGCCGCAGCACACCGAGCTGACCGCCGCCCTCAACGCCGCCTGGCAGGCGTCGGCGTCGGCCGACAACCACTACGCGGCCTGGGCCGACCAGGTCGCGCAGCGCCAGGACAAGCTCTGCAAGAAGGGCCAGGCCCGCTCCACGCCCCAGACCCAGCAGGGCGACCGGGCCAGCGGCACGGCCACCACCGAGAAGGGCAAGGCGGCCGGGCTGTGGAACTCGATCGCCAAGTCCTACGGCCTCACCGAACGCCAGCCGACCCAGCTGTAGGCCGGGCCGGCCGCGCGTCGGCGCGGGTCAGGTCAGGTCGGCCTGGAGGAGGGTCTTCGTCACGTCGATGAAGCCCTCCCGGGCCGCCACCAGACGGCCCTGCCGTACGACCTGGAGGGTCACGTCGGCGTTGACCAGCTGCGGCAGGCCCACCGAGGCGAGGCTCTCGGAGTGCTCCCAGTTCAGCTCGGGCGTGAGTCCGCCGGTGTCGATCTGCAGACCGTCGTCCAGGGCCCGGCGGACCGAGCGCGCGGTCACCGGGGAGTCGCCGATGGACTTGATCACGGCCTCCAGGACGGTGTAGGCGATCCAGGTGGTCTGCACCCCGGCGTCCGAGGGGTCGATGCGGTTGTCGCCGAACGCGTGCTCGCTGATCACCTCCTTCAGCCCGTCCCAGCGCTTGTCGCTGGAGACGGGGTACCAGCCGGTGATGTACGCGCCCTCGTACGGTCCGGACTTGCCGCCGGAGGCGTCGATCACGGTCTGGTCGACGCTGCCCAGCACGGTCGCCGTGCGCACCGAGGCGGACTCCTCGCGGCCGCGCCGGAAGGAGTCCATGAAGGTGCTGGTGCGGTCCCCGAGGGCGGGCACCACACAGCCGGCGTTCACCGGGTCGCTGGTGGTGTACGTGAGCGCCTGCTCGGAGTGGGCCGAGTACTCGGTGGCGTCCTCCGCCGCGAGCTGGTCGGCCGCGTCGGGGTGGCCGCCCGCGGAGAGGCCGGAGTTCAGCAGGGCGGGCAGCTCGTCGCCGGCGATGCTGTCGGGCCGCACCAGGGCGATGGGCCCGCACTCGTCGGCGAGCTCCCGGCCCAGGCCCGCCAGCAGGCTGGGCTGGCCGCCGTTGACGGGGTAGGACAGGGGGCTGGTGAACTCGGCTCCGGTGACACCGTAGCCGCCGATGTAGGGGATGCCCGCGCTCTCCAGCGTGGGGAAGAAGGAGTCGGCGTACTGGCTGTAGGAGCCGACGACGGCGACCGCCTTCTCGTCGACGGCGCGCTCGGCGCACTTCGCCGCGGAGACGCTGTCGTTGTGGTCGTTGCAGTTCAGAACCCTGAGCTTGCGGCCGTTCAGACCGCCCTTGGCGTTGATCGCGCGGGCGTAGGCCAGTGCGATCGCCGGCATGCCCGGCTTGTTGGTGGCCCTGGTGTCCTGGGGCGCCCAGGTCATGACGGTGATGGGATCGTCCCCGGCACCCCCCGTGATGCCGGGGATGATCCCGCAGCCGACGGTGAGCGACGCACACGCGATCAGTGCCGCCGCTTTTGCCGCGGTGGCTCTGAACGGTTGCGCGAACGCGGGGAGGTGGGAACTGCGTATGCGACGCCTGCCGGTCATGGACACGCACGATTCCGTCACATCACTAACCGTGGAGTCATGTCCGGTCAACGGAAGGTGACCGCGAGGTGAATTACGGGGGCCCGTGAGTGATCGCGGAGCGGGAACGTACGATCGATGACCGTGCAAGGTTCGGAGAACTCTTCCCGTCGCGGCCGTCGCTCCTCCACCATGGGCGGCATGCCACTGAACGACATGCCGTGGTGGCGCTGGCGCAGCAATGTGCGCTCCGCGCTGCACATGCTCTCCGACCCAGGGTTCCAGCGGGACGTCTGGCTGGCCGGCGTCGACGGATACGGAGACGTCACCGACGCCGTGTACCGGCTGGTCGAGGACACCTGGCTCGACAACTGGTCCGCCGAGAAGTACGTCGGCACGATCTTCCGCGACTCGCAGGAGGCGGCGCTCGTCGACACCGCCGTGCTGCGGGTGCTGCGGATCATGCACCAGGTCGGGCCGGACGCGCCGGTCGCCGCGTACCTTCAGAACGAGGGCTGGCCGGACGCGGTGCGTGCCGCGCGGGACGCCCATGTGCGGATGGCCGCGAGCGACGGGGACGACGCCGACGCCCCGCCGCGCACGCTGGAGGTGCTGAGCATCATGACGAGGTCCGCGTAGCGGGACGGCCGTGATCGGCGGGCGGCGGTTGTGGGACCCTGTCCCGCATGAACGAGCAGCCCGACCGAGCCGCGGTCACCCCCGACCAGTACGTCCTGACGCTGTCCTGCCCCGACAAGCAGGGCATCGTGCACGCCGTGTCGAGCTACCTCTTCATGACCGGCTGCAACATCGAGGACAGCCAGCAGTTCGGGGACCACGACACCGGTCTGTTCTTCATGCGCGTCCACTTCTCCGCGGAGTCCCCGGTGACGGTGGAGAAGCTGCGCGCGTCGTTCGCGGCGATCGGCGACTCCTTCCACATGGACTGGCAGCTCAACCGGGCCGACGAGAAGATGCGCATCGTCCTGATGGTCTCCAAGTTCGGGCACTGCCTGAACGACCTGCTCTTCCGGGCGCGGATCGGGGCGCTGCCGGTGGAGATCGCCGCGGTGGTCTCCAACCACACGGACTTCGCCGAGCTGGTGGGCTCGTACGGGATTCCCTTCCACCACATTCCGGTGACGCGGGACACCAAGGCGCAGGCGGAGGCGCGGCTGCTGGAGCTCGTGCGTGAGGAGAACGTCGAGCTGGTCGTGCTCGCCCGGTACATGCAGGTGCTCTCGGACGATCTGTGCAAGCAGCTCAGTGGGCGGATCATCAACATCCACCACTCGTTCCTGCCGAGCTTCAAGGGCGCGAAGCCTTATCACCAGGCGCATGTGCGGGGGGTGAAGCTGATCGGGGCTACCGCGCACTATGTGACCGCGGATCTCGACGAGGGGCCGATCATCGAGCAGGAGGTCGAGCGGGTGGGGCACCAGGTCACTCCGGATCAGCTGGTGGCGGTGGGGCGGGACGTGGAGTGCCAGGCGCTGGCGCGGGCCGTGCAGTGGCATGCCGAGCGGCGGATCCTCCTCAACGGCCGCCGGACCGTCGTCTTCGCCTGACGGTCCGGGCCGCTCGGCGCTCGTCGCCGCCTGCGGCCCGCCGTGGGCCGTTCGCGCAGTTCCCCGCGCCCCTGGGGATGTGGGCCCACCGGCCCGGTATCGGCTGCGGGCTTGTTGTGGCTGGTTGCGCAGTTCCCCGCGCCCCTGGGGGGTGTGGGTCGACCGGTCGGGTATTGGCTGCGGGCTTGTTGTGGCTGGTCGCGCAGTTCCTCGCGCCCCTGAGAACAGGTGGGTTCGCTGGACCGACCTATGGGGGCGCGGGGAACTGCGCGACCAGCCCCCACGCGGCCGCGGGTGCTACATGCGGCTCAGGGATGCTGCTGCGAAGAGGACGTCCTTGATGGCGGAGCGGTCGCCGGACTGTCCTGCCGCCGCTTCCGCGGGAGACACGTGGCCGGCCGCGAGCTGGCAGAACTCCACTCCGTCCAGCGCCACATGCGCCACCTCGCGCTCGGCGGAGCCGACCGAAGGGGAGTCCAGGGGGATCAGCCACTCCCCGCCGCCCAGGCCCTCGATCTCCAGCCGCACGCTGCGGCCGGGCGCGCCGGCCGGGGCCGCCGGACCGGGCCGCCGGCGCCGGGCCAGCGCACCGGGCAGCATCCGCGCCCCCAGGTCGATCATGTCGTGCAGATGCCGCGCCGAGGGCGGCGCGTACGGGTAGTCGACCGCCTCCGCGATGTCCTCCGCGTGCACCCAGCACTCGAACGCCCGGTCCAGCAGCGCGTCGTGCAGCGGCAGCTCGAAGTCGCCGTAGGAGACGGGCAGCCCGCCCTCCCGGCCGCCGGTGAAGGAGGCCGTGCGGACCACGTCGTGGCTCTGTTCGCGCCAGGGCGCCCGCACCGACCGCGTGGGCGGGAAGTGCGAGGCGCGCCAGAACGCCTCGGTGCGGGAGGCCGGTGTGGGACGGTCCGCGGGGACGTCGCCCAGCGGGTCGTCCAGGCCGAGGCCGACCGCGACCAGCCCGTCGACGGTCATCAGGTGCGCGATCACCCCGGCGACCGTCGTACGGCGGCTGGTCGGCTCGTCCGAGTCGAACCACCTGAGCCGCACCGGCGCGTGCCACTCGGCGTCCCCGAAGTCCTGGAGCAGCGCGTCCAGGCGCGCCGTCTCGGCGTCGTAGGCGGACGCCCAGCGGGGGACCGGGATGCGCGGCGGGCGGCGCTCCAGGCAGCTCTCCAGGACCCGGGTGCGCAGGGCGGGGTCGAGGTCGAGACTCTCGGCCGGGTGCAGCAGTCCGACGGCCTCGCGCAGCCGCAGCGCCTCGTCGGCGCAGGGGCCGCAGTCGCCGAGGTGCGCCTCGACGGTGAGGGTCTCCTCCGGCGAGCAGGCGGCCAGCGCCCACGCGCCGAGCAGTGATTTCAGCACCCGGTGCTCCAGGACGAGCGGCGCCGGTCCGTCGAGGTCGGGGAGGGGCCTGCCGGTGTCCTCGACGGAGGCGCGGGGCAGCGGTATGCGGGGCGGCCGGCCCGGCCCGGGGCGCGTGGGCCCGCTGCCGCTCCCGCCGCCCCCGGTGCCGCCGCCGTCCTTCCGCACGTCCTCGCCCTGTCCCTCGCCCCTGTTCCCGCCCTCGGTCTCCCCCTCGTCCCCGTCGTGCGCCTCGTACCGGCCGGTGCTCACACGGCACCCCCGTATCCCGGCGGGGCGCCGGCGTCGTGGGCGGTGGAGAGCAGCTGGAGGCCCAGGCGCAGCCTGCGGCGGGCCTCGTCCTCGGTGACGCCGAGGTCGGCCGCGGTCTGGCGGTAGTCGCGGCGCTGGAAGTAGGCCAGCTCCAGCGCGGCGCGCAGGGGCACCGGCATGGCCTGGACGATGTAGTCGGCGCGGGCGGCGACCGAGGCGTGGCGCACCTTGCGCTCCAGCTCCTCGGGGGTGCCGTCGCCGCCCAGGTCGAGCGCGGCGGTCTCGGTGGCGCGCAGCCGCCGTACGGCGAGGCGGTGGGTGAGATCGGCCACCCAGGAGCGCAGCGGACCCTGCTTGGGGTCGTAGGCGTCGGGGTGTTCCCAGACGTGGGTGAAGACCTCGCGGGTCACGGCGTCGGCGCCCTTTTCGTCGGCGAGGACGGTGTGGGCCAGGCCGTGCACCAGGGAGGCGTACCGGTCGTAGAGCTCGCCGAGGGCGGCGGCCTCACCGCGGGCGAGCCGCTGCTGCATCTTGCGGTCCCAGCGGGGCGGTGCGTCCTTCTTCGCCATGCTGCCCCCTCACGTCACCCTGCCTGCGCCCTGGTCAAGCCTGCTCCCACCGTCTCCTCGAATGTAGTCGGCACCTCTGACGGCGCACGCCCCTTTGTCGCAATGTGCGCCCCCCGAAGCGCCTGAAGTGATAGGGAACCGACGCCCGCTCTGTCCACAGCTGATCGAACAAGACCGAAGGCGACTGAATCAAGCCTCCTTGCGCCTCTTTCTGTTTCCGGCCCGGAGTTTCAGGGCACAGCCGCTGGGCAGCCGCGCTGCAGGGAAGCGTAGGTACTGCTTCCGGTTGCGGGGGTTCCGGCGAGCGAAGGGCATGGCGGTGGCGTTCAAAGTGACCTGCGGCGAGCAGGACGGGTGGGCCGTGCTGCGGGTGTCGGGCGAACTGGACCTGGTGACCTCACCCGCGCTGCGCCAGCGCGTGCACGACGAGGTGGCCGAGGGCCGCCACAGCCTCGTGCTCGACCTGTCGGAGGTCTTCTTCTGCGACTCCAGCGGGGTGGGCGTGCTCATCGCCTCCCGGCGGCTGGTGCGCTCCTGCCGGGGCCGGCTGCGCCTGATCCTCCCGGCGCAGGGCGCCGTCGAGGGCTCCCACGTCAACCGGGTCCTCGGTGCCCTCGGGGTCCGGCGCCTGTTCGACGTCCACCCCGACCTCGCCTCCGCCACCGACGAGTCGGCCGGGCCGCTCTCCGCGTGACGGCACGCCGTCGCGCCACGCCGTTGTCCCGGAATTCTCCCGGTCCTGGCACAACCGTCGCCTTCTCGTTCCCGGACGGCCCCGCGCGTCGTACGCTCCCTGGCAGACGTACCCCCCGTGACGTAAAGGTGGCACAAAAGACATGGTCAGCAGCGAGTACGAGCGCAGGATCGCGGCCCGGTTCGCCACCTTCGACCAGGACGGCAACGGCTACATCGACCGTGCGGACTTCAACGCGGCGGCCAAGTCGCTGCTGGCGGAGTTCGGCACGACGGCCCGGTCCGACAAGGGCCAGGCGCTCTACATCGGCGCCGAGGCGTTCTGGCAGGGCATGGCGGGGATAGCGGACCGGGACGGCGACCAGCGCATCAGCCGGGACGAGTTCGTGGGCGGCGCGGTCAAGCGGCTGCGCGACAACCCCGACCGGTTCGCCGAGATCGCGCGGCCCTTCCTGCACGCCGCCCTCGCGGTCGCCGACGCGGACGGCGACGGGGCGGCCACCCTCGACGACACCGCGCGCGTGCTCTCGGCGCTCGGTGTGCCCGCCGAGGTGGCCCGCGCCGCGGCCGCCACGCTCGACGCCGACAGCGACGGCAGGGTGGAGGAGTCCGAGGTCGTGACCGCCTTCGCCCGCTATTTCACGGTCCCTGAGTAGGGCCTGCCGGGCCTGCCGGGCCTGTCGGGCTTCCTGAGCTTTCCGGGCTTTTCGAATAGCGCTCCCTGAGCTTGTACTTGAGCACCTTGCGCAGCGCGTCGTTGCGCGGAAGGGCGTCGACCACCTCCAGCCGCTCCGGCAGCTTGTGCGCCGACAGCCCTTCCGCGCGCAGCAGCTCCGTGATCTGCGCGAGGCTCAACTCCGGCGCGTCCGGCGGCTGTTCGACGACCGCGCACACCAACTCCCCGCGCTCGGCGTCCGGCAGCCCGATGACCGCGGCGTCCGCGACCGCCGGATGCCGGTGCAGCAGCTCCTCGATCTCCTTGGCCGAGATGTTCTCGCCCTTGCGGATGATCACGTCCTTCAGCCGTCCGGTGAGCACCAGATACCCGTCGCCGGTGAGATGCCCCAGGTCGCCGGTGCGCAGGAAGCCCTCCTCGTCGAAGGCGGCCGCGCTCTGCTCCGGGTCCAGATAGCCCCGGCACACCGCCTCCCCGCGCAGCCGGACCTCCCCGTCCACGATCCGGATCTCCATCCCCTCGGGCGGCCGTCCCTCGGTGGTGGCGAGCAGCTCGGGGTCGTCGTCCGGATCGCCCATCGTGATCATCGGCACCTCGGTCATGCCGTAGCCGTGGCACAGCCGCACCCCCAGCTCCCGGACCACGGCGTGGTGCAGCTCCGGCGGCTTGGGCGCCCCGCCGCCCGCCAGCAGCCGCAGGGTGGGGATCACCCTCGCGCCCGGACTCCTGCGCTGCTCGGCCAGGAACATCGAGTAGAACGCCGTCGAACCGCCCGCCGTCGTCACCCCGTGCCGCCGGTACTCCGCGAGCGCCTCCGGCAGCGCGAACTTCTCGAACAGCACCGCCGGGAAGCCGTACAGCAGCAGCATCACCAGGTAGTCCGGCCCGCCGATGTGGGCGTACGGGAAGGCGATCGAGCCGACGTCGGAGGATTCCGGGCGCAGGGCGTGGGCCAGGCAGGAGCCGCCCGCGATCAGCGAACGGTCCGTGTGCAGCACGCCCTTGGGATCCGAGGTGGTGCCCGAGGTCCAGTAGATCCAGCGCACCGAGGTGCCCTCGGCGGGCGGCGCGGGCAGGACCCGCGGATCGCCGTCCGGGAGCCGGTCGTACACCTCCAGGACGTTCTTCGCTCCGAGCCGCCGCGCCAGCGCGGTGTGGTCGTAGCCGCGCCAGGTGCCCGGTACGGCGAAGTACTCGGCTCGGGACTCGCGCAGCACGAAGCCGACCTCGCGCTCGCGGTGGAAGGGGATGACCGGCGACTGCACGGCGCCGAGCCGGGCCAGCGCGAAGGAGAGCACGACCGTCTCGATCCGGGTGGGCAGCTGCCAGGCGACGACCGTGCCGGGACGCACCCCGAGCCCGTACAGGCCGGCCGCCGCCCGCTCGGCGCGTGTCCGCAGCGCGCCGAAGCTCACCGCGCGGTCCTCCTGGAGGAGCAGCGGCCGGTCCGGGGTGAGCGAGGCGCGCAGATCGAGCAGGTCCCACAGGGTCCGGGCGGAACTCAGGTCGGGTGCGGTGTCGGTCACGGCGGCGGCCCCCTTTGCTGACGGTGTGTCAGATCGTGCGCAGAGCGTAGGGCGCCCCGCCTTGTCGGTCCAGAGGCGCGGGGCTAGCCTGAGCTGACGGATCGTCAGATCGGAGGCGCCGGATGGACCTCGCGTGCACGCCCGAGGAGGAGGAGTTCCGGGCCCGCCTGCGGCAGTGGCTCGGCGAGGTCCTGCCCGAGCTGCCGGACCCGCCCCCGCCCACCGACTGGCCCGCCCGCCGCGCCTACGACCTCGGCTGGCAGCGCATGCTCCACGACGCCGGGTACGCCCACGTCCACTGGGACGCCTCCCCGACCACCCGGCTGATCTACCTGGAGGAGACCGAACGCGCGGGCGCCCCCTACGTCGGCGCCAACTTCGTCGGACTCCTGCACGCCGGGCCCACCGTGGCCGCCGAGGGCACCCCCGCGCAGCGGGCCCGCTGGCTGCCGCCGATCCTGCGCGGCGAGGAGGTCTGGTGCCAGGGCTTCAGCGAACCCGGCGCCGGCTCCGACCTCGCCGCCCTGCGCACCCGCGCCCACCGCGACGGCGACGACTACGTGGTCACCGGATCCAAGATCTGGACCTCGCACGCCGAGGTCGCCGACTGGTGCGAACTGCTCGTCCGCACCGACCCGTCGGCCCCCCGGCACCGCGGCATCAGCTGGCTGGCGCTGCGCATGGACGCCCCCGGCGTCACCGTACGGCCGCTGCGCACCCTCGCCGGGTCCACCGAGTTCGCCGAGGTGTTCCTCGACGAGGTCCGGGTGCCGGCCGCCCACCGGGTCGGCGAGGAGAACGACGGCTGGCGCGTGACGATGGTGACGCTCTCCTTCGAGCGGGGCACGGCCTTCGCGGGCGAGGTGGTCGCCTGCCGCCGGGTGCTGCGCGAACTCGCCGCCGAGGCGCGCGCCAACGGCCGCTGGGACGATCCGGTGCTGCGCCGCGCGCTCGGGCGCCTGAACGCCGAGTTCCGGGCGCTGTGGCGGCTGACGCAGTGGAACGTGAGCGAGGCGGAGGCGGCCGGGAGCGGCGTACCGGGCGTCGGCGGCTCGGTCTTCAAACTGCGCTACTCGCACGCCCGTCAGCAGCTCTACGACACCGCCGCCGACGTCCTCGGACCCGACTGCCTCGACCTCGGCCGCCCCTGGACCCTCGACCGGCTGTCCTCGCTGTCGTACACCATTGCCGCCGGCACCTCGCAGATCCAGCGCAACATCGTGGCCGAGCGGATCCTCGGGCTGCCGAAAGGGCGGTGACCATGCGCTTTCGACCGACCGCGGAACAGCGGGCGTTGCGGGCCGGCATGCGGGAGCTGTTGGCGCGGCGCCCCGACGGCACGGCGGTGCCGGCCGGACCGGGACCGGACCGCGCGCTGTGGCGGGAGCTGGGCGGCGCCGGGTTCTTCGCGCTGCGGCTGCCCGAGGCGGACGGCGGGGTCGGGCTCGGGCTGCCGGAGGCGGCCCTGCTCTTCGAGGAGGCCGGACGGGCGCTGCTGCCGGGCCCGTTGATCCCGACCCACCTGGCGGCGGGCACCGTGCCGGGCGCGGCCACCGGGGACACCGTCGTGACGGCCGTGGACGGCGCCCTGGTGGAGTGGCTGGAGGGGGCGGACGTGGTGCTCGGGGACGCCGAAGGGGCCGTACCCCTGCGGTCGGTGGACCCCGCGACACCGCTGCACCGGGTGCCCGGCGCGGCGGGTCGCGGTTCGGCCGCACCGGTCGCGAGTGTGCTGTCCGCCGCCGAGCAGTTCGGTACCGCGAGTGTGCTGTCCGCCGCCGAACAGCTCGGCACCGCCGCCCGGGTGTGCGAGCTGGCCGTGCGCCACGCCCGGACCCGCGAGCAGTTCGGGCAGCCGGTCGGGGCCTTCCAGGCGGTCAAGCACCTGTGCGCCGACATGCTGGTGCGGGCGGAGACGGCCCGCGCCGCCGTGTACGCCGCCGCCGTGACCGCGGACCCCGCCGACATCGCCGCCGCCCGGCTGCTCGCCGACGAGGCGGCGGTGCGCGGCGCCCGTGACTGTCTCCAGGTCCACGGCGGGATGGGCTTCACCTGGGAGTGCGAGGTGCATCTGCATCTCAAGCGGGCGTGGGTGCGGGCGCGGCGTGGCGGAGGCGGGGCGCAGAGTGAGGAGTTGCTCGCCGCCGAACTGCTCGCCTGACCGCCCCAAGCGCCCCCGGCCTGCGGCTCCGCCGGTACCCAGGGCCCCGGTGTCGCGGATCGTGGCATACCGGAACTACGGAGCGTTGATATCGGGTTGTGTCCTACGTGTGACTCGTCACGTCCTGGAGTCGGTGTCCGGCTCCGGTACCTTGTGTGGGATGCGAGTGGTTCCGAGGACGAGCCATGCCGGAGTTGCCCTTGAGGCGGCTCCGGATCCGGCGATGCGTGCCGGTCATCGCAGGGCGGGCGCGGTTCTGGTCCCCGCCCGTTCGACTCCCCCGCAAGCGCGTCGCACAGTATCCCGCACGGGTACTCCTTCGCGCTGGAATATGCCCGAAGCGCTTGTTGGGGTGACTGTACGTCAACCATGCTTTCTCGTAAGGGACTCACGTTCTGTGACCCTGGCTCCGGCCGTTGTCCTGGTCATGCAAAAAATGGCTACGATCGTGGCCCTCGCGAGACGCGGGGCTATGTGTCCGCCGGTTCGGATGGTGTGAGCGGTGCAGGTGCTTCAAGTGCAGCTGGAGATCCGGCCCGACCCCGCTGAGGTGGGACGGGCGCGCCGGTGGGCCCGCTCCCGGCTCGCCGGTTCCGGGATAGGGGTCGACGACTCGCTCTCGGAGACCCTGATCCTGCTCGTCTCCGAACTGGTCACCAACGCCGTGGTCCACACCGGCTGTCCGGCCGTGCTGAGGCTGTTCCTGCCCGGCGTCCCGGCCGAGGCCGAGTCGGCCACCGTACGGCTGGAGGTGGTCGACGCCAGCGGCCGGGCCCCGGTGCCGCGTTGCGCGGGCGGCGGGGAGACCGGCGGCCGGGGGCTCGCCCTCGTCGACGGACTGGCCGACCGCTGGGGCTGGATGCCGGACGGGCCCGGCAAGCGGATCTGGTGCGAGCTGGACCGCTGTGCGGAGCGGCGCGAACCCGAGCCCGTGTACGGCGGCAGCAGCTTCGAGGGGCTGGCGTTCGAGGCGGTCTGAGGCCCTTCGCGGGGTGCGGGCGTCCGAGGCCCTTCCGGGGTCGGGTGTCTGAAGTCCCTTCCGGGGTGCCGTCGGCGCTTCGGCGCTCCGACTCCTCCTGTGCGTCGCGGTGCGATGCGCCGGGGTGTGCTTCACCGTGCGCCCGCCGCATTCGGGACGTAAGTGATGAATCGCCGAACGGGTGTTGACGACCCATGTCCGTTTGATCACGCTTGTGGTCGGCGATTCGCCGCGAGGGGACGGCGAGGGTTTCGGTGACGGGAGTCCTCGCCGAGTGCGGGTCGCGATCCGGCGCCGGCTCCCCCGGGGGTCGGGGCAGCCCGGGGGTGGGTGCGCCGGAGTCGGGTGGCGGTGCGCGCCGCCGTGCTCGGGGCGGACGATCGCGCACCGCCGGCCGCACTTCGGCAGGCCCGGGACGTACGGCTCACAGGACGGCGACCGGTGCCACCGGGGCGCCCGTCGCGCCGACGAACGGTTCCGGGGTCGCCGACAGGAGGAAGCTGTAACGGTTCTCTTGTCCACAGGCTGTGGACAACTCTTCGAGGTTCCAGTTCTGCCCCTGCGGCATCCCCATCTCCACCAGGTCCAGCGCGTGCACCGGCAGCCACAGGTCCTCGATCTCCGGCGGGAAGATCTCGAAGGTGAGGGTGTCGTTGGCCACCGCGGCGACATCACGGGCGTGGAACCACTCCGGCGTCCGGATCGACAGACCCGGCGAGGGATACCCGTACGCGTGCATGTCCCCGGCCAGGCAGAGCCCCATCTGACCGGTGCGCACGAGCACGATGTCGCCCGCCCGTACGCGCGTGCCCGCCAGTTCCTCGGCCGCCTCCAGGTCCTCCGGGGTGACGGCGTGCCCGCCGTCCAGCCGCTCCACGCCCCGCGCGCGGGCCACGTCGAGCAGCACCCCCCGCGAGACGACGTGCCGCGCCGTGGCCATCCCGGCGAACTCCGCGCCCCCGTGCGCGGTGACGGTGCCGGCCGGGCGGCCGTTGTAGAGGCGGCCCGAGTGCGAGACGTGCGGCAGCGCGTCCCAGTGGGTGGCCGCCTGAAGGCCCATCGTCACGGCGTCGTCGCTGCACGCCACCGTCCCCGGGCCGAAGATCTCCTGGTTGATCTGCACCATGACGTGCAGCGGGTTGACCCGCCCCGGGATCATCCCGGTCTGCACCCCGTCCTGGCGCAGCGGCAGCGCCAGCGGGACCCGGCGCCCGCTGCGGACCTCGGCGGCCGCGCCGCGGACGACGTCGTCGGTGATCAGGTTGAGGGTGCCCAGTTCGTCGTCGGCTCCCCAGCGGCCCCAGTTGTTCACGCGCTTGGCGATCTCGTGGAACGCGTCCGGCAGTGACATCGGTCCCTCCCCGGGGCTTGTCTCCTACGGTCCGACCGGTCATAAAATCTAACGGTCCGTCAGAAACCGCGGGAAGGGGCCGGGCGTGGGGAACTTCTTGGCAGGCAGGGTCGTCGCGGTGACCGGCGCCGGACGCGGCATCGGCCGGGCCGTGGCGCTGGCGGCGGCGGCCCACGGGGCGCGGGTCGTCGTCAACGACCACGGGGTCGCGGTGGACGGGGCCGCGCCGTCGAGCGAGGTCGCCGAGCGGGTCGTCAAGGAGATCGAGTCCGCCGGCGGAGAGGCGGTCGCGGTCGCCGACGACATCTCCGCCATGGCGGGCGGGCAACGGGTCGTGGACGTCGCCGTGTCCACGTACGGGCGGCTCGACGGGGTCGTGTGCGTGGCCGGGATCCTGCGCGAGCGGATGCTGTTCAACATGACCGAGGAGGAGTGGGATCCGGTGATCGCCACCCACCTCAAGGGGACGTTCACCGTCTTCCGCGCCGCCTCGGCGGTGATGCGCGAGCAGCGCTCCGGCACCCTGATCGGCTTCACCAGCGGCAACCACCAGGGCTCGTTCTCGCAGGCCAACTACAGTGCCGCCAAGGGCGGGATCATCTCGCTGACGCGCAGTGCCGCGCTGGCCCTCGCCAAGTACGGGGTGACCGCCAACGCGGTCGCGCCCGTCGCCCGTACGAGGATGTCGGCCAAGGTCCCCAACGGGCTGACGGAGATCGGGGAGCCCGAGGACGTGGCCGCCCTCGTCGTCTACCTGCTGTCGGACCGGGCCAGGGAGCAGGGCGTCACCGGGCAGGTCTACACGCTCGCCGGACCCAAACTGGCGGTCTGGGCCCAGCCCAGGGAGCTGCGCGCCGCCTACGCCGAGGGCCCCTGGACCCCGGAACGCATCGCGGAGTTCCTGCCCGGCACGGTCGGCACCGACCCGATGCCGCTGCTCCGGCCGCCGAACGCCTCGTAGGGGAGGGGCCGTGGACTTCGGATTCAGCGCCGCGGACGACGAGTTCCGCGCGGAGGCCCGGCAGTGGCTCGCCGGGCACGTCGAGCCCGGCCGGGACCGCCGGTCCTGGGAACGCGCCCTGGGCGCGGCCGGCTGGATCGGCCTGTCCTGGGGCGCGACCGGCTACGGCAACCGGGCCGCCACCCTCACCCAGCAGGTCGTCTGGGCCGAGGAGTACGCCCGCTCCGGGGCGCCCCCGCGCTCCGGGCACATCGGCGAGAAGCTCCTCGCCCCCACCCTGCTCGCCCACGGCACCGAGGAGCAGAAGGACCGCTTCCTGCCCCCGGTCGCCGCCGGCCGGGAGCTGTGGTGCCAGGGGTACAGCGAACCCGGTGCCGGCTCCGACCTGGCCGCCGTACGGACCGCCGCCGTACGCGACACCTCCGGTGGCCACCGCGTCACCGGGCAGAAGATCTGGACGTCCCTCGCGCACGAGGCGGACTGGTGTTTCGTGCTCGCCCGCACCGAGCCGGGCTCACGGCGCCACCACGGCCTGAGCTTCCTGCTGGTGCCGATGGACCAGCCCGGCCGGATCGAGGTGCGGCCCATCCGCCAGCTGACCGGCACCGGCGACTTCAACGAGGTCTTCTTCGACGGCGCCCGCGCCGAGCACGTCGTGGGCGGCGAGGGCGACGGCTGGCGGGTCGCGATGAGCCTGCTCGGCTTCGAGCGGGGCGTGTCCACGCTCGCCCAGCAGATCGGCTTCGCCGAGGAGTTGGGCCTGGTCATGCGGGCGGCGGTCAAGAGCGGCGCCGTGACGGACCCGGTGCTGCGCGAGCGGCTCGTACGCCTGTGGGCGGAGCTGCGCACGATGCGCTGGAACGCCCTGCGCACCCTGGGCGGTTCAGAGGACGCCGGGGCGCCCAGCGTGGCCAAGCTGCTGTGGGGCGGATGGCACCAGCGGCTGGGGGAGCTGGCGGTCCAGGTCCGCGGCGCCGGGGCGGCCGTGGGACCGGCCGACTGGACGGCCGGCGCGCCCTACGCACTCGACCCGCTCCAGCACCTGTTCCTCTTCTCCCGGGCCGACACCGTCTACGGCGGCTCGGACCAGATCCAGCGCACGATCATCGCCGAGCGGGTGCTCGGTCTGCCCAGGGAGCCCAAGGGGGGCGTCTGATGCGCGCAGTGCTGTTCGACGGGAAGCGGGCCGAGGTCGTCGACGACCTGGAGGTGCGCGAGCCGGGGCCGGGCGAGGTACGGGTCGCGATCGCGGCGGCGGGCCTGTGCCACAGCGACCTGTCCGTGGTGGACGGGACCATCCCGTTCCCCGTCCCGGTGGTCCTCGGCCACGAGGGCGCCGGGGTCGTGGAGTCCGTGGGCGCGGGCGTCACCCATGTCGCGCCCGGCGACCACGTCGCCCTGTCCACCCTCGCCAACTGCGGTACGTGCGCGGAGTGCGACCGGGGCCGGCCGACCATGTGCCGGCAGGCGATCGGACGCCCGGGCCGCCCCTTCCACCGGGACGGCGGCCCGGTGTACCAGTTCGCCGCCAACTCCGCCTTCGCCGAGCAGACGGTGGTCAAGGCGGTGCAGGCGGTCCGCATCCCCGAGGAACTGCCGCTGACGTCGGCCGCGTTGATCGGGTGCGGGGTGCTGACCGGAGTGGGCGCCGTGCTCAACCGGGCCCGGGTGGACCGCGGGGACAGCGTGGTGGTGATCGGGGCCGGCGGCATCGGGCTCAACGTCATCCAGGGCGCGCGGATCGCGGGCGCCCTGCGGATCGTCGCCGTCGACGCCAACCCGGCGAAGGAGGAGGCCGCCCGCCGCTTCGGCGCCACCGACTTCCTCACCTCCACCGACGGCGTACACGAGCTCCTGCCCACCGGAGCGGACCACGCCTTCGAATGCGTGGGGCGCGTGGAGCTGATCCGCGCGGCCGTCGACCTCCTCGACCGGCACGGCCAGGCGATCCTCCTCGGCGTACCGGCGGCCACCGCCGAGGCGTCCTTCCGCGTCTCCACCCTCTACCTGGACAAGTCCATCCTCGGCTGCCGCTACGGCTCCGCCCGCCCCCAACGGGACATCGCCCTCTACGCCGCCCTCTACCGCTCCGGCCACCTCCTCCTCGACGAACTGGTCACCCGCACCTACCCGGTCGAGGACTTCGAGAAGGCGACGGCGGACGCGGGGGCGGGGCGGGTGGCTCGGGCGGTGCTCACCTTCTGAACGGCCCTGTTCCACCGCTCGGTTAGGGTGCCGCCATGACGACCCTGGACCGAGACGGAGTGATCACGCCGCGTCTGCGGCTGCGGGACGTCCTGCTGCGCGGCTCGCTCGTCGGGCTCTGCGCCGCCGTGCTGCTGCCCGTCGTCGGTCTGCTGTTCGTCGGCGACCACCACGACCGGGAGGAGGGCTTCGGGGTGTTCGGCGCTCTCGTGCTGTTCCTCGGCGCGGGCTTCCTGCTCCTCGGACTGCTCTTCTGGCTGCTGTCCCGCGCCGACATCCGGCGCCTGCGTGACTGGGGGACGATCACCACCCAGTCCGCCTCGATCACCCTCGTCGGCCCCGCCTTCGTGCGGGTCGGCCTGTTCGGCCTGATCCTGGGCCTCGCCGGTGTCGCCTTCTCCGTCCTGGTCGGGCAGGCGTCCTACGGCAGCTGGATCCACGGCGACTGACGGGCCGCGGCCACTCGCACCTCCCCGCCCTCCCCCACGCCCTGCGCACCCTCGGCGCGGAACGTCCGCCGGTACGCCGTGGGGGTCACCCCGAGGGCCGTCTGCAGGTGCTGGCGCATCGACTGGGCCGTGCCGAAGCCCGCGGCGCGGGCCACCTGGTCGACGGAGAGGGTGGTGGACTCCAGGAGGTGGCGGGCGCGTTCCACGCGTTGTTGGGTGAGCCACTGGCCGGGGCTGATGCCGGACTCCTCGCGGAAGCGGCGGGTGAAGGTGCGTACCGACATGGACTCCTGTGCCGCCATGTCCCGCAGTTGGATCGGCTCGTGGAGGCGGCCGAGTGCCCAGGCGCGGGCGCCGGTCGTCGACGACTGCTGCGGGTCGGGCACCGGGCGGTGGATGTACTGGGCCTGGCCGCCGTCGCGGTGCGGGGGGACGACCGTGCGGCGGGCGATCTCGTTGGCCACGGCGGTGCCGTGGTCGCGGCGGACCATGTGCAGGCACAGGTCGATGCCGGCGGCGACCCCCGCCGAGGTCAGGACGTCGCCGTCGTCGATGAAGAGCACGTCCGGGTCGACGTCGATCTCCGGGAAGAGGCGCTGGAGATGGTCCGTCTCCGCCCAGTGGGTGGTGGCCCGGCGGCCGTCGAGGTGGCCGGCCGCGGCGAGGACGAACACACCGGTGCAGATCGAGGCGAGCCGGGTGCCGGGGCGGATGTGGGCCAGCGCGGCGGCCAGTTCGGGGGTGAGCACGCCCTGCTCGAAGACCGGGCCCAGCTCGTAGGAGGCGGGGACGATCACGGTGTCGGCGGTGGCGAGCAGCTCGGGGCCGTGCTCGACCATGACGTCGAAGTCGGCGTCCGTGGCGACCGGGCCGGGCGGCCGGACCGAGCAGGTCAGCACCTCGTACAGCGGGCGGCCCGCGCGGTCCTTGGGGCGGCCGAAGATCCGGTGCGGGATGCCCAGCTCGAAGGGGAGCAGGCCGTCGAGGGCGAGGACCACGACGCGGTGCGGACGGTGCGCGGGCGGCTCCGGGTCACTGGGCATGGCCCGATCCTAGCGAATGCTGTCCTTCAGGCCAGTCGATGCGGAGAACACCGGGAGGCGATCCTCTATGTCGTGACCCAGACAACCGAGGCCGCGCCCGCGGCGGACAGCCCGGACAGCCCGGACAGCCCGGACACCCGGGCCCGCCGCAGGCGCCGTATCCACCGCGCGTGGTTCGTCGCCGCCGTGACCTTCGTGACGATCATCGGCGCCGCCGCCTTCCGCTCCCTGCCCGGGCTGCTCATCGACCCGCTGCACCAGGAGTTCGGCTGGTCGCGCGGCACCATCGCCTCCGCGGTCTCCGTCAACCTCGCCCTCTACGGGCTGACCGCGCCGTTCGCCGCCGCACTGATGGACCGCTTCGGCATCCGCAAGGTCGTCGCGGTCGCGCTGACCGTGATCGCGATCGGCTCCGGGCTCACCTACTGGATGACCGCGGCCTGGCAGCTGCTGCTGTGCTGGGGGCTGCTGGTGGGCCTCGGCAGCGGCTCGATGGCGCTGGCCTTCGCCGCCACCGTCACCAACCGCTGGTTCACCGAGCGGCGCGGCCTGGTCACCGGCATCCTCACCGCCGCCTCCGCCTCCGGCCAGCTGATCTTCCTGCCGCTGCTGTCCTGGATGGTCGACGAGCACGACTGGCGCCCGGCCGCCGTCACCGTGGCCCTCGCCGCCCTCGCGGTCGTCCCCTTCGTCTGGCTGCTGCTGCGCGACCACCCCGCCGACGTGGGCCTGAAGCCGTACGGCGCCAAGGAGTTCGTGCCGAAGCCGCCTCCCGCGACGGGCGCCGCGCGCCGGGCCGTGCGGGTCCTGCTCGACGCGGCCCGCACCGGCCCCTTCTGGCTGCTCGCCGGGACCTTCGCGATCTGCGGCGCCTCCACCAACGGCCTGGTCCAGACCCACTTCGTGCCCGCCGCCCACGACCACCACATGCCGGTGCAGGCCGCCGCCTCCCTGCTCGCGGTCATCGGCGTGTTCGACGTCGTCGGCACGATCGCCTCCGGCTGGTTCACCGACCGCTACGAGGCGCGCCGGCTGCTCGCCGTGTACTACGCGCTGCGCGGGATCTCGCTGCTGTTCCTGCCGATGCTGCTCGCACCGGAGGTCCGCCCGCCGATGGTCTTCTTCATCGTCTTCTACGGCCTCGACTGGGTCGCCACCGTGCCGCCCACGGTCGCCCTGTGCCGGGAGCACTACGGCGAGGACAGCGCGATCGTCTTCGGCTGGGTCCTCGCCTCCCACCAGGTGGGCGCCGCGCTGGTGGCCTTCCTCGGCGGGGTCGCCCGGGACGCCTTCGGCTCCTACGACGTCGTCTGGTACGGCTCCGGGGCGCTGTGCGCGGCGGCCGCGCTCATGGCCCTGGTCATCCGGCGCCGCCCGGCCGCGGCGCCGGCCCCGGCCCCCGCCTGAGCGGGACCGCTCAGGCGGACTGGCTCGGACGGACCCGCTCAGGCCGGCTTGCGCATGCGGCGTACGGCGAGGACGAGCAGCGCGCCCAGTGCCGCCGCCGAGGCCGCCGCGCCCGCGAGGAGCGGGGCGCCGTCGGAGCCGGTGCTCGCGAGGCTGCCGCCGGTCGTGGACGAGCCCGTGGTGCCGGTCGAGCCGGACGTGCCCGTGCCGCCCGCCGACTGGCCGTCGGGGTCGTTGCCGCCGTCACCGGGGGCGCTGGGGGAGGCGGTGGGGCCGGACGGGCTGGGGCTGGGCTCGGGCTCGTAGTCGGTGGGGATCGCGACGCGGATCACGGCCGTGTTGTTGGCGAGGTCGCCGTCGTAGGCCGGGGTGATGTCGTAGACGGAACTCGCCTTCACCTTGCCCTCGGTGGTCTTGGCGTCCTCGTCGATGTCCAGCATGAACGTGTAGGTGTGGGACTCGCCGACGTCGAGGGTGCCGTCCTCGGGCCAGCAGACGTAGCGGGGCCTGCCCGGCACGGGCGGGCCGCTGGGGCCGTCGACGTTGAACGGCGAGCACTCGTCGGGGACCTCGGCGGCCCTCGTGCCCGGCGGGATCGTCACCAGCAGTCCGGGCAGGTCGTCGCTGACCTGGTTCTGGATCCAGCCGGGGCCGTCGTTGCGCAGGCTCACGTTGATCGACTGCCGGTCGCCGGCCAACGCCTCCGTGTCGTCGCCGACCGCGACCAGGTCGGCCGAGCTGTCGGCGGTCAGGGTCAGCCGCCGGTTGGCGTCGTCGAATCCCTCGCCGGGCGCCTCGCCGGTGCGGCCGGTGCCGTACTCGACCGCCTCCATCAGGGCGTTCGGCAGGGCCTTGAAACGCACCGGGGTGGTGAGCGTGGCGCCGGGTTCGAGGACCGTGTCCAGCTCGCACAGGGCCTGTCGGACCTGGTCGCCGACGGTCGAGTAGACACAGCCCTCGACCTGCTCGGGGAAGTCCAGGCCGCGGGTGAGCCGGACCCGGAAGGTGACGCCGTCCGCGGGGGCCGTACCGCTGTTGGTGACGGTGACCGGCCGGTCGTACACCTCGCCGGGCGCGGGCGAGGCGGCCGGCAGTGTCGACACCGTCAGTTCGGGCGCGGTCTCCTCCGCGTGCGCCGCCGGGGCGAGCGCCGTGGGGACGGCGGCGACGATCGCGGCGGCGGCCACGGCGGCCGACGAGCGGCTCAGGAGCTGACGCACGGTGGGTCTCCTCGGTGCGGCGGGCGGGCGGACAGGGCCCGGCGGCGGCTCGCCGCCCGGACATGTCCTGGACATCCGGAGCACCCCGAAGGTTGTACGGCGGTGCGCGGCGCGTCAGAGGAACCGGCCGCGGTGGAAGAGCAGCGGCGCCCCGTCCTCCGCCTCGGCCGTCCCGAGCGCGTCCACCCTGCCCACCACGATGAGGTGGTCGCCGCCGGTGTGGACGGCGTGGACCGCGCAGTCCACCCAGGCCAGGGCGCCGGACAGGCGCGGGGAGCCGGAGACCGGCGCCGCGTCGTGGGCGACCGAGGCGAACTTGTCGCCGCCGCTGACCGCGAAGCCGCGGCACAGCTCGCCCTGGTGCGCGGCGAGGACGTTGACGCAGAAGACGCCGGCGCGGGCGATGCGCGGCCAGGTCGTCGACGTACGGCCCACCATGAACGCGACCAGGGGCGGGTCGAGGGAGAGGGCGGAGAAGGACTGGCAGGCGAATCCGGCGGGGGAGGTCTCCCCGTCGGCGGCCGGCGCGGTCACCACGGTCACGCCGGTCGCGAACGCCCCCAGCACGCGCCGGAACTCCGCCTGGCCCACCGGCGCCCGTTCGTCCTCGCCGACGCACCGCAACCGTGGCCGCGGCGGCTCCTCCGCGCGCGGCGCGTCGACCGAACCGAGGTAGCGGACGGCGGCTGCGGCCATCCCTGCGTGTCCCATCACACCGTCATTGAAACTGACGGATCGTCAGATGTGAAGGGGTGTGCGAAGGCGCCGGGAACAGGTGCGTACGCTGCGCGCATGAGCGAGACAGGGGGCGGTCCGGCGCGTACGGCGGAGCTGTACGCGGCCGCCGCCGTGGCCGCCGGGCAGCTCCCCGTGGTCTGGCTGCTGTGGTGGCTCGGGGAGCTGTCCGGCGACAGCTACGGCCAGGGGATCAACTCGCTCGGTCTGGTCTGCGTGGCGGTCTTCGTACCGCTGGTGCTGCCCGTCGTCGGGCTCCTCCAGGCGCTGGCCCAGCCGTTGCCTGCCGCGCTGCTCGCCTCCCGCGTGCCGGGGCCGCGTCGGGCCTGGCACGCGGCCCTCTCCGCGCTGACCGGTGTCGCCTGGGCAGGACTGGCCACCGCGCTGTGGGGCTGGTCCTTCCCCCACACCGCGGCCCTGTTCGCGGCCCTCGGCGTCCTCCCCGCCCTCGCCATGGGCCGGCCGCGCCGGGGCTTCCGGGGCGTCTGGTTCCGCGCGGGAACCGTCTCGCTCGCCCTGTTCCTGCTGGTCGGAGCGGGCGGCGCCCTCGCCACGGCCGTCGGTCTGATCAAGGAGTACGAGCCTCCCGTGCTCTCCGCCGCCCAGGTCGCCGGGGTCTGGCGGGGCGCGGACGGCGCGCTCCTGCGGCTGGACCCGGACGGTACGGCCGAGCTGGAGCGGACGCCCACCGAGTCCGGCGCCGGCCTCCGGAAGCCCTGGGTCAGGTGCGACGGCGGCGGCACCTGGACCCTGGAGCGGGCGAACCGGGACCCGGACCAGACCCGGGACGGGGTCGCGCTGCACCCGTCCGGCGACTGCGGCCGGGACACGTACTGGGTGATCGGCGGGACGGAGAGCGACCCGGAACTGTTCGTCCTGTTCGGCGATCCGGACGCGGGCGAGCTGTGGATCCTGGAGCGGTAGCCCCACCCCCCGTTCCTCGACGACGTCTCAGCGCCCCAGATAGCCCGGGCTTCTGCGCTCCGCGAAGCTCGCCACTCCCTCCTGGGCGTCCCGGGTCGTCATGTTGATCTCCTGGGCCGCCGCCTCCGCCGCGAAAGCCGTGGCGCGGTCGCTGTCGAGGGAGGCGTTGACGAGCTGTTTCGTCAGCGCGAGGGCGCGGGTCGGACCGGCGGCCAGCCGCTCGGCCCACTCCCGGGCCGTCCTGGCCAGCTCCGCGTCCGGGACCACCCGGTTCACCAGCCCGAGGCGTTCGGCGTCCGCGGCGCTCAGCGCGTCGCCGAAGAACATCAGCTCCTTGGCCCGCTGCGGCCCCACCAGCCGCGGCAGCAGATACGCGCCGCCGCCGTCCGGGACCAGGCCCCGGCGGACGAACACCTCGATGAACCGGGCCGATTCGGCGGCCAGCACCAGATCACAGGCGAACGCCAGATGGGCGCCGAGGCCGGCAGCCGTGCCGTTCACGGCGGCGATCACCGGCTTCTCGCAGTCCAGGACGGCACCGACCAGACGCTGCGCGCCCAGGCGCAGCACCCGGGCGACGTCGCCGGGGACACGCTCCCCGGCCGTGGAGCCGCCCCGCAGGTCCGCGCCGGCGCAGAACCCCCGGCCGGTCCCGGTGAGCACGACGGCCCGCACCTCCGGATCGGCGGACGCCCCGTCGAGCAGCTCGATGACGCGGTCGCGCTGCGCGGGGGTGAGGGCGTTGAGCGCCTCGGGCCGGTCGAGGGTGATCCGGCAGACCTGGCCCTCGACGCCGTGCCGCACCCACTCCTCGACGCTGCCGCCGGACGGACCGGGCCGCCGGACCACTCCGGGGACCTTCTCGGTCCCGCCCCTCTCAGTGGCAGGGGTCTTCTCGGTCCCGCCCCTCTCAGTGGCAGGTGTCCTCTCGGTCCCGCCCATCTCAGCGGCACACCGCGAGCGCGTCCAGCGCCACCGCGCCCTGCCCCCGCTCCAGCACCATCAGCGGGTTGATGTCCAGCTCCGCCAGGTCGTCCCCGAGCTCCAGCGCCATGCGCTGCACCCGTAGTACCACCTCCACGAGCGCGTCGACGTCTGCCGGCGGCCGCCCCCGGACCCCCTCCAGGAGGGCCCGCCCGCGCAGCTCGCCGAGCATGTCCCGGGCCTGTTCCTCCCCGAACGGCGGGACCCGTACGGCGGTGTCGCGCAGCACCTCGACCAGCACCCCGCCGAGCCCCACCGTCACGGTCGGCCCGAACAGCTCGTCGTGGGTGACGCCGACGACCATCTCCACGCCCCGCTCGACCATCTGGCAGACCAGGACACCGTCCAGGCGCACGTCCTCGTAGCGGGCGATGTCCGTCAGCTCCCGGTAGGCGTCCCGGACCTGGCTGGCCGAGGTGAGGCCGACCTTGACCAGCCCCAGCTCGGTCTTGTGCGCGATCCGCGCGCCGGACGCCTTCATCACCACCGGGTAGCCGACCAGGCCCGCCGCCCGGACGGCGGCCGCCGCGCTGGTCACCAGCTGCTCGCGCGGTACGCGGATGCCGTACGCCCGCAGCAGTTGCTTCGCCGCGTGCTCGCTCAGCTGCCTGCCCGGGCTCATCAGGGCGCGCGTCTTGCGGAACGAGGGCGAGGGGGTGCGCGGGGCGTGGTCGAACGGGGAGCGGTAGCCGGAGACGAACCGGTGGTGGTCGAGGTGGGCGCGGACGGCGGTGATGCAGTTGGCGACCGTGCGGAAGGTGGCCACCCGGGAGGAGCCGAGCAGGACCTCGCGGTAGGCGGGTTCGGTGCCGACCGGCGACCCCCACACCACGCACACCAGTTTGTCGGTGTGCTCGGCCGCGTCGACCAGGTCCCGCACCAGCCGGTCGCTGAGCGGTGGGAAGGGCCCGGTGACCGGGCAGACGAGGACGCCCACCTCGGGGTCGGCGAGCAGCGCGTCGATGATCTTGCGGCCGCGTTCGTCGCCGACCGGGTGGCCGCCGTTGTCGACCGGGTTGGCCACGCTCAGGTACCCGGGTATCCACTGGTGCAGCTCGGCCTGCCGGGCCGCGGACAGCACCGGGAGCCGCAGCCCCGCCTCGGTCGCCAGGTCCGCGAAGTGCGCGCCCGTGCCGCCCGAGATGGAGTAGACGGCGACGCCGTCGGCGCGCGGCGGCCGGGCCCGGGCCAGCAGGGTCGCGGTGTCCTGGAGTTCGTCCAGGCCGTCGACGCGGATCACCCCGTACTGCCGCATCGCCGCGTCGACCACCGCGTCCGCGCCGGTCAGCTTGCCGGTGTGGGAGGCGGCCGTGCGGGCGCCGGTCTCGGTGCGGCCCACCTTGACCGCGACGACCGGGACCCCGCGCCGGGCCGCCCGGTCCGCGGCGAGCAGGAAGGAGCGGCCGTCCTTCAGACCCTCCACGTAGCAGGCGATGGCGCCGACCTCGGGGCGCTCGGCGAACCAGGAGATGAAGTCGGCGGTCTCCAGGTCGGCCTCGTTGCCGGTGGGCGCCCAGTGGGAGAGGCGGACACCGAGTTCCTGGAGGGCGAAGACCGGCCGGCCCTGGTGCCCGGACTGGGTGATCAGGGCGATGGCCGGGCCGTCGAGGTCGGTGCGGAACTCCTCGAAGGCGTTGAGGTTGGTGTTGGGGCCCAGCAGCCGTATCCCGGCCCGCTCGGCCGCGGCGGCGAGCCGCTTCTGCGCGGCGGCGCCGCCCTCGCCGGTCTCGGCGAACCCGGAGGCGAAGACGACCGCGAACCGCACCTTCGCCTCGGCCAGTTCCCCGATCACGGCGAGGGGATCGGCGACCAGCAGCACGGCGAGGTCGACCTGCTCGGGCAGGTCGGCGACCGACGGCGAGCAGGGCACGCCGAAGACGGACGGGCGGGTGGGGTGCACGGGGTGGAGGCGGGCGCCGACCCGCTCGGCCCACGCCAGCAGCTGCCGGGTGATACCGGTGTTGGGCCGGCCCTCGGCGTCCGAGGCGCCGATCACGGCGAGCGACTCGGGTCGGAAGAGGCGGTCCAGATCGGGGACGGCCGCGTAGAGGGGCCGGCCGCTGACGTCGAGGTCGTCGGGCTCGGCCGGGCGGCCGTGGACGGCGGGGCCGGGCTGTTCGCCGCAGGCGATGACCCGGGCCCGGCGGGAGTCGGTGGTGAGGGTGCCGTGGGTTGATCCAAGCATCGGTCCGCCCGCTCCTGTGAGACAGCGATTAACTGACGCAGTGTCAGATTACTGAACTGACACTCCGTCAGGAACGGCTGTGCAGGCAAAGTTGAAGGAGCGGACGACTTCCGAAGGCGGTTTCCCAGGTGGTTCGAAGGCGGTTTCTCAGGTGACGGGCAGCCGGGACACCCGGTCGCCGCCCCGCCTGGCCACGGCCTTCGCTATCTTCTCCGCGTCCATGGCCAGTTCCCGGAGCATGCCGCTGATGGGGTTGGTGAAGCCGGTGAAGTACAGGCCCGGGGCCCCTGCGGGGGTGCGGGCACCGTGCACCACCGGCCTGCCGTCGGCGCCGAGCACGTCGAGATGGCCGACCAGCCCCTCCAGGCCGCGGACGTACCCGGTGGCGGCGACGACGGCGTCCGCCTCGGTGCGGGTGCCGTCGGCGAGCGTGATCTTGCCGTCCTCGAAGCCGTCCACGGCGGCCACGATCTCGACCCGGCCGGTGCGGACGGCCTCGATCAGGCCGACGTCCTGCACCGGTACGGCGCCCTCCTTGACCCTGCTGTACAGGCCGGTGTCGGGCCGGGGCAGCCCCTGGGGCGCCAGGTCGGGCACGCTCAGCCGGGCCATCGGGCGGGCGACCCGGTCCACCAGGCCCACCGGCAGCCTGCGGCACAGCACCCCCGAGTACTGCGCGGCCCAGCCGGCCGTGGAGCGCCGCACGATGTGCGGGGCCGTGCGCACCGACAGCCGCACCCGGGAGGCGCCGCCCTCGACCAGGTCGACGGCGATCTCGGCGCCGGTGTTGCCGACCCCGACGACCAGGACGTCCTGGCCGGCGAAGGGCTCCGGGTTGCGGTAGGCCGAGGCGTGCAGGAACGTGCCCGGGTAGCTCTCGCGGCCGGGCCAGTCGGGCAGCCGGGGGGTGTGGTTGTAGCCGGTGGCGACGACCACCGCGGCGCCGGTCAGCTCACGGCCGCCGGTGGCGTGCAGCAGCCAGCCGCCGTCGGGATCACGGTCGATCCGCGAGACCTCGACACCGGTGACGATCTCCAGCTCGTGGTGCTCGGCGTACTTCTCCAGGTAGCGCACCACGTCGTCCCGGGAGACCCACCGCCCGAACCGGCGGGGCATCGCCAGGCCCGGCAGCGCCGACAGCCGGCGGGTGGTGTGCAGGTGCAGCCGGTCGTAGTGGCCGCGCCAGGAGGTGCCCACCCGGTCGGACTTCTCCAGCACGACGGCACGGATGCCCCGGGCGCGCAGGGTGTGCGCGACGGCGAGCCCGCCGGGGCCGCCTCCGACGACGTACACCGGGCGGTCCGTGGTGGTTGGTGCGAGCGCGGGGGAATCGTCCATAGCGCGAGCGTAATCACGCACCCCGTTGTTGGGTCTCGGTCAAGACCGGAATTGGTTGCGGATTGATCACGCCTGGAGGAGGACGGGGTGGGACCGGTGGCGTACCCGGCCTGGTTGTGGGGGTTGCGCGGACGGGCCCGGCGCCGGGGGTTCAGTCGTCGGCCGCGACCAGCAGGGTCAGGGTGGCCGCCGGGCGGTCGACCAGGACCAGTTCGTGGAAGTCGGTCTGGACGCGCCCCCAGTCGTGCTGGGCCTCCTCGGGCAGCGGGCCGAGGAGATAGGTGCTGGTGGCGTTGGTGAGCGGGGTGTGCACCTGCTCCTGCATCCGCTGGGTGAGCGCCTTCGGCACCGGCCCGTGCTGGCCGGCCCAGGCGCGGATCACGGCGCTGGCGCCCGCCGCGTCGACGGCCCGGTACGCGTCCGGGGTGATCCGGTCGAGCCACCACGGGCCGTGCCGGGGCCAGTCCTGGACGCCGGAGCCGTCGTAGGTGTCGCGGAACTGCGGGTGCGCGATCAGGGCGGCGAGCAGGGCGCGGTCCGCGGGCGCGGGGGAGTGCAGGCGGAAGCGCTTGATGTCGATCCAGCGGTAGCCGTGGGCGGAGGACTCGGCGAACTTGTAGTCGCGGAAGTTGATGAACGGACTGTCCAGATGGGCGAGGACGCGCGGCGCGGCTTCCATGCCGGACATCGTAAAACCTTACGGACATATCGCCCTTACGGCGCCACGGCGGTACGGCGTCACAGTGGGCCCGGTGTGGAGTGGCCTCGCTGTCGAATGGCCCGCCGCCGCAGAGGCCCGCCACCGCGGTCGCCCCCCGTGGCCTCGTGACCGCCCTCTTCCGGGGCCCCCGTATCTGACGTACCGTCAGATCCATGGACACGATCTGGCTCAGCGGCGCCGAATGGCTGGCCGTGCTCCGCATAGGTCTCGGCCTGTGGTGGCTGGAGAGCTGGCGGCACAAGGACAAGCGGACCTGGTTCGAGGGCGGCGGCATCACCTGGGCCGCGGACGTGGCCGCCAAGCACCGCTGGACCGCCGTGCGCTCCGGCTTCGACGTGGTCGTCGCACCCCGGCCGCGGACCATGGCGTACGTCGTCGCCTACGCGGAACTCGCCCTCGGGCTCGGCCTGGTCGTGGGGTTCCTGACGCCCGTCGCCCTCGTCGCCGGGCTGCTGCTGAACGCCGTCTACTTCACGCTGATGATCCACGACTGGGCGGAACAGGGCCAGAACTCGATGATGGCGCTGATCTCGGTCGTCGCCCTGTTCGGGATGGGCTGGCAGACCTGGTCGCTGGACTCCGCGCTGGGGCTCTTCTGATGGCCGGGGCCCGCTTCGACCTCCCCGAGCCCGACGCCTTCACCCGCCCCTACTGGGAGGCGGCGGCCCAGGGGCGGCTGCTGATCCGCCGGTGCCGGGCGTGCGGCCGGGCCCACCACTACCCGCGCGAGTTCTGCCCGCACTGCTGGAGCGAGGACGTCGGCTGGGAGACCGCGAGCGGCCGGGCCGCGCTCTACACCTGGTCGGTCGTGCACCGCAACGACCTGCCGCCCTTCGGTGAACGCGTCCCCTACGTCGCCGCCGTGGTCGACCTCGCCGAGGGGCCCCGGATGATGACCGAGATCGTGGAGTGGACGGAGCCGGAGGGCGAGGCGCCGCTGCGCGCCGGGATGGAACTGCGTGCCGGGTTCCGGGACGGGGTGCCGGTGTTCCGCCCCCGAAAACGCATCCGGCCCACACAGGGGTGAGCGACCGGTTTCAATGGCTCCATGAGCCTCGCCGGTCAGCACTCCACACCGTCCTCCCGTCCCGGCCCGCGCTTCCCGGAGCTGTGGCTGCGCTCCTGGGACCCGGAGTCCGAGGCGGACGCCGAGGCGTGGCTGCGCGGCCGGACGGACCCCGAGTTCCGGCGCTGGAACACCCCGGTGCGGTCCACGGCGAGCCTCGACGACGCACGGGAGGACCTCCACGCCCTCGCCCACAACGCGGCCGAGGGCACCGCGGCACCGTTCTGCATCGCCGACGGGGCGACCGGGCTCGCGCTCGGACACGTCGGCGTCAACGTCGTCAACCGCGCGATGAACACCGCCCGCGTCGGCTACTGGGTCCTCCCCGAGGCCCGCGGCCACCACGTCGCCACCCGCGCGCTGGCCCTCGCCGCCCGCTGCGCCTTCACCGACCTGAGCCTGTACCGCATCGAACTCGACCACGCGGTGGGCCACGACTCCTCCTGCCACATAGCCGAGCGCTGCGGATTCACCCTTGAGGGCACTCTGCGGGGCGCGATGTGGGAGGCCGGCCGGCGCGACGCGTACCGGGACATGCACCTCCACGCCCGCCTCGCCGACGACCCCGAGCCCGTTTAGGGCCCTTCTGACGGATCTCCGCGGCCCTAGGGCGTGTTTCGAAAGTCCCGCCTGCCCCGCGGCGTCTGGCACGCACGCTCGCGGCGTTGCCGAAACGCCCGAATAGCTCCGCTATTAG